>DASTJX010000020.1:0-22944 GCA_035716265.1 Nitrospira sp. | reverse complement strand
CGGTCTCCTGACACCGCTCGCGCTCCGAATGAGGAGGCCAGCCCCCTCGTACGCTCCCCATGAAGGGGACACATCCCCTTCAGAACCCCTGTTCGAATCCACCCTCTCTCCATTTCTCATAGTGCGACGCGACTTTCGTTTGGTACTCGAATCCCAATTGTCACGGCTATTGTTTGGCGGAGAGGGTGGGATTCGAACCCACGGTCCCGTTGCCGAGACGCATGCTTTCCAAGCATGTCGATTCGTCCACTCTCGCACCTCTCCGTCGGAGCACGAAGACGGAATTTTAGCACGCACTCCAAGGAGCGGCAAGGCGCGTTTGACCGGATCACCCGGCTTTCTTATACTGCGCCGACCTACGAGGAGACCTCGGTATGAAGATCCTGTCGGTGATCGTCATCGTTCTTGCTCTCGTCATCGTCGCCTTACTGTCCCTTCCCTTCCTTATCGATCTCGCCTCCTATCAAGACCAATACAAGCCCCTCATCGAAGAAGCGTTGAACCGCAAGGTCCAAATACAAGGCATCAGACTCACGATTTGGCCGCGCATCGGCGCCCGCATTGTCGGCTTCACCGTCATGGACGATCCGTCTTTCAGCGAGAGCCCGTTCGCCTCGTTGAACTCGCTAGACGTCGGCGTGAAGTTGTGGCCGCTCCTCAGCAAGAAAATTGAAGTCGAAGAAATCACCCTGCGCAATCCGGTGATCACCGTGATCAAGAACAAGGCCGGCGTCACGAACGTCTCGACGATCGGGCCGAAAACCCCCGTTACCGCCGATCGCAAACAGCCCGACTCGCCAAAGCAGCCCGGCGATCCGCTGGAAGCCCTTGCGCTCTTGGCTGTTGACCGTCTGTCGATCGACGGAGGAACGCTGACCTATCGTGATCTCACGACCGAGGCCAAAACGGAATATCAGATCCAAGATCTCGGCCTTCTGCTCACCGCCGTTCATCTTGGTGAGACACCGACCCTCCATCTCGAAGCGACGGTCCAGCCCTATCAGATGCCGATCTCACTCGATGGCCGGTTCGGACCCTTGGCTCAGACGCTCGAGCTTCAGCAGTACGACTTCATGGTGAAAATCGGCAGAATCGCCCTTGCAGTAAAAGGAGCGCTGCTCGGGGGAAAGTTGGATGCGACCATTAGCGCTCCATCGATCAGTTCCGCCGATGTGCCGGTTGCACTCCCATTGACGAAACCGGTGGAGGTCAGGGATCTACGTGTCGTGGCTCAGGCTCCTTACCCCTTGAAGCAGGGAGTCCCAGCCATCGATCTGGCGGATGTCTCAACTCTTGCCCTGAAGATCCAGACCGGAGGTTCAGCGCTGGATGTCAAAGGGACCGTGCTGGCAGGCCACGCCAAGGTGACAATGACCTCGCCGTTGGTCAATACAGCCGACCTCCCTATCAACACTCCCTTAAAGAAGCCTGTCGATCTGAAAAATCTTGAGGTCAACGCCGATTTAAAAGGACAGGACGCTCGGCTCTCCAATCTCTCGTTTCAGCTATTCAATGGAGAAGCGAAAGCACAGGGAGGTCTGTCGCTTGGATCCCCCTCTCCGCCATTCAATGGAAAACTCTTGATTCGAGGCCTACAGATGAAGCCGGTTCTGGAGGCGCTGAATCCGGACAGCAAGGTCACGATCAGCGGAACGGGGGGGGCGGACATCGCAGTCGCAGGTCGCGGCTTTTCCATGCCTGAGTTGACAAAGGCACTGGAGGGACCGGGACATGTCGAGGTGAAAGACGGCAAAATCGAGGGGATCAATCTCACGGGAGAAGCTCTCGCATTGTTGAAGATCGCGGGCCTCTCACTCGATCAGGCGCAAGCCACGGCCTTCTCGACGCTCGAGACTGATTTCATGATCAAGCAGGGTATCGTACAGGTCCAAAAACTTCTGGCGGACAGTCATGATTTTCAGGCAACGGGCAATGGAACTGTGCGATTCGATCAAACGTTGAACCTGGCTGTAAATCTGAATCTCACTCAAGCCATGAGTCAAAAGATTGCCGGCTCATCACCGATGGCGAAGGTTGCAATGAAAGACGGACGCCTTCGCTTGCCGATGGTCATCACGGGGACCGTGCAGAATCCCTCCTATGGACTGGACGCAAAGGCGCTCACAGGAAAACTTCAAGAGCAAGTGCAGGAGAAAGCTAAGGGAGCCGTCGAAGGACTTCTCCAAGGCACGACCAAACCGTCAGATCTCAAGAAGGAGGGCAAGGATCTCCTCAAAGGCTTCCTCGGCCGCTAACGCCTTTGACCTGCCGACGCGCTGACACGAAGATTATGCGCAGTGTATCTTCCAGGCCCCACGATTTATTCCACACGCTTCCTGCCAGACATTGATGTTGCCAAGCCGTCAACATTCGGTTATACCACTACGCTATTTTTGCCGGTGCTGATTCTCGGACTTTGCTCTTGATGCTGGCGGGCCTGCTCATCACGGGAGGGACTGCATGACACCTGGATGGATCGTGCTGCTGCTTGTTACGCTTTTGACTGGCCTCTCTGCGCCGGCAACGGCTGAAGAGCCTGTCCCTGCTGCTGCCGCAGTCGCGCCGATTGACACCGTAACGTTAAAGGACGGCAGCGTCATCTACGGAGAAGTGCTCGAAATGGCCGGCGGCATCCTCTTGCTCAAGAATGCTTCGAACCCGGACAACCTGATCAAGCTCAAATGGGACGATGTCACAAAGCTCGCCGTCACCCATCCGATTCCGTTTCATCTCAAGGAAGGCACGATCCTCAACGGCACAGTGTCGGATGGCCCCGACCGCGTGCTCGTCATCCGGGCAGAACCGCTCAAGGGGACGATGGAAGTCCCGATGAGCGACGTCACGTCAGTCAATCCCTTGATCCAACCGTCGGTCGTCTATGTGGGAAATCTCACCGGCGGCTATTCGCAAACCACCGGGAACAGCCATTTGCGCAATGCCAGCCTGCTCGGCGAACTGGTCGCCCGCAGCGAATTGCTGCGACTCACCATGAATGTTCGGTATGTGTATGGCGACGACAGCGGCGCGCTCATCACGAGAAACGCCCGAGGCACCATTAAGTTGGACTTTTTCATGACTAAGCGATTCTTTTGGTTCGCCTCCGCATACTTTGAAAACGATCGATTCCAGGATCTCAAATTGAGAACAGCGCTCGCTAGCGGTCCCGGTTATCAGTGGGTTGACCGCGGAGACTATTCGGGGATTTCCAAGGATATGACCCTCTACACCGAAATCGGTTTGGCCTATTTCAATGAAGATTTCAATATTTCAGGAGACAAGTCGAGTGTCCGCGGACGCATTTCAGTCAAGTGGAATTGGCCGATTTACGAAGATCTCATCACCATCTATCACTTCAGCGAGTTGTTCCCCTCCGTGCAAAACACCTCGGACGTGTATCTGACCATGGACAACGGAGTCCGCTTCAAAATCTGGCAAAGCTTCGTCAGCAGTTTCCAACTTACAACCCGCTACAACAGCCGCCCTGCCCCGGGCACCGGCGACACCGACAACCTTTACCTGATCACGCTGGGGTACGCGTTCGACACGACCAGAAAACGCTAGTCAATCGCTGTTCACGTTCTTGCTAACAGGAGGGATCTATGCTGAAAGAATTTAGGGAGTTCGCCATGAAAGGCAACGTCCTCGATATGGCGATCGGTGTGATCATCGGCGCCGCCTTCGGGAAAATCGTCACCTCCCTCGTCAGCGACGTCTTGATGCCGCCTATCGGCCTCTTGATGGGCAAAGTCGACTTTTCCAGTCTCTTCCTCAACCTGTCCAGCACACCTCAGCCCTCACTCGCAGCGGCCAAGGCAGCGGGGACTCCGACCATCAATTACGGCGTGTTTCTGCAAACGGTGTTCGATTTCATCATCATCGCGTTCGTGATCTTCGTGCTTGTCAAGCAAGTGAATCGGCTTAAGACACCGGCCCCTCCTGGAGCTCCGACCACCAAAGATTGCCCATTGTGCCTCTCAACGATTCCGATCAAGGCCACGAAGTGCGCGCATTGCACTTCTTCCGTATGAGTGTGACTGGATGTGCGCCATATTCAACAAACAGTGGAAGGAGACTGTATGCAAAACCGTTTCACCCGAATTGTGCTGGCTCTGATCGCAGTGGGTACGGCCACCGGTTGTAGCGGCCAAAAAATCGAGACGCTAAAGAATGCCATCTGCTGCGATGGCGGATATGAATACCGCTATCGGGATCGGTTTGCCACCGAGAAGGAAACGGAGGCTCGCTTGGCGGCGCTGGAGAATGACCGCCGACGGTTGACCGACGAATTGGCAGCCGCCAAAAGAGAAACTGAAGCCGTCTCGGCGCGCACGAAGTCGCTGGAAAACCAACTGGCAGATCGTGATCGGGAACTGGCCGCCTTCCGGTCCAGCGCAGGCGATTCCTCTAAGCTGTCTAGTCAACTATCCTCTACTCAAGCGGAAAGAGATCGCTTGGCTGCCGAGCTGGCTGCAAGCCAGGCATCGCTTACTGCGGTGCAAGCGGGAGTCGGTGATAAGGAGCGAATCGCCGGCGAGCTGGCCGCAGCGCAGGTCGCAGTGGCCGCTCTCCAAGCAGGAGCCGGTGACAAGGACAAGCTCACAGCGGAGCTTGAGCAGGCCAAGAAACGGATTTCCGAACTCGAAACCCAATTGGCATCGCTCAATGCCGCCGGGGCCGACAAGGACAAGCTGGCCGCCGATCTGGCGGCCGCGCAGCAACGCAATGCCCAATTGGAAACGCAGGTCGCGGATCGCGACCGGCAGTTGGCAGGCCTTCGCGGAGATCTCTCGACTGAAATGGTCAAACTCAAGGAAGCCGAGCGCGGTCTAATCCGGGCGCTCCGGCCTCAGATTGAGAAGGGCGCTATCATGGTCGATCTGAACAACGAGCGGCTGCTCATCAATCTGGCTTCAGCGTATCTGTTCGGGTCCGGCGAAGATCAGCTGAAATCAGCCGGGGCAGATGCACTCAAGCAGGTCGGAGCGATTCTCAAGGACTTCCCGGAATATAAAGTCAGCGTGGACGGCCACACCGACAATCGGCCGATCAGAAGCGAGCTCAAGAAAAAATTTCCGTCGAACAAGGAGCTTTCAGAGGCCCGGGCAACCAACGCTGCTCTGGCGTTGGGAGAAGGCGGGTTGACCGCCGTGACGACGCACGGCTACGCCGACACCCGGCCTGTGCTGCCGAACAGGACCGATGCCGAACGTGCAAAAAACCGGCGGGTCGAAGTGCTCGTCACTAAGTAAACGAGGGGGGCGATTGGTTCTCACGTGGGGGGCTCGGGCAGCGCCCCCACGTGACACAGTCAATGTTTGCAGAGCTGTTGATCAGCGGCGCCGGAATTGGCCGACCCCGTAATCGTTGAGAGAATCTTATAATGACCCAACCCTAGCTCCTTCCCATACGCTTCCCCGACGAGCACATCCTGGACGTGTTGATGATCTGAGGCACGAAAGACCGACTTGCCTTCTTTCAACCCGTCGAACTCATGGCCTTCGAGAGCCTTGATCAACGCCTGCGTATCCGTGCTGCCGGCTCGCTGAATGGCTTCCAGGATTTGTGTCATCGCGGCGTAGCCCAAATAACATCGTGACGTCGGCGTGTGATTGTACTTGTCGATCACGCCCTGGATGAAACGCTTGGAACTTTCCGTATTGATCTTCGGGTCCCAGATCAACCCCCAGATCCCTGCATTGCCGGCATAGCCCAGCGGGCGTCCGATCTGTTCGCCGCTGATGAGTCCTCCAACTCCGATCTTCTCCTTGGCCAACTCCAGTTTGGCATAGCCCTTGAGCGCATTGACGAGATCCCAGCCATAGAGGTTCAGGATTACTGCGGTAGGCTGCTTCTCTTTTGCGGCGGTGAATGCCGGCACAAAATCGGTCGTCCCGAAAGGGGTCACCGTCTCTCCGATAATTTCGGCCTTGTGCGCCTGTGCCGCATCGACGAGCGCCTGAGCACAGGATTTTCCGTCGATGGTCGACGCCGTTATCATATACCACCGGGTCCCATACGCCTTAGCTAAATGGGGCACGACCGCGTGCGCCAGCATGCGGGCATGTGGCATGAAAACGAACGTGTGGGAATTGCAGGCCGCTCCGCTCAATTCTGGGGCGTGCGCAGCTGTCACCATGAAGAGCTTGTTTTCCTTGGCCGCCAACGCACTCACCGCGAGCGCGCAGTCGCCGTTAAATGTGCCCATCAGCACATCGACGCGGTCGTCCTTGATAAACTTCGTCGCCACTTTGACAGCCTGATCGGGGTTGGACGCATCATCGGCCTCGAGAATGGCCACTGAGCGTCCCAGCACACCGCCTTTCTTATTAAACAAATCAACGGCCACGTTGGCCCCATGCACGTCGTGGATGGAGGAGGTCTTATAAGGACTCGACAAGGGATCCAGAATACCGATCTTGATCGGCTCATCGGCATGCGCGATCCGTGCACCGAAATCCATGAGCGTGCCGCGGTTCATCAGGCCTCCAAGCGCCAGCGTGCCGCCGGTAACCGCCGTCCACTGTAAGAAGCGCCTGCGTGACATATCATGCATGATGCCGGCCTCCTCTCAGGTGATGTTCGTAAGAACTGTCAGGCACATGATTTCATAGTTCCTGCCCTTGGCTCAAGACTAGCCGCTCGAACCGGCACGGATTCCTCTGGATCCGCAAAACAGCCAAGAGCAGCGGCCCGGCACGCAGAGAAAAAAGACCCGAGCGGAACGGTTTGCGTGTCTAGCTGTATTGGTCTTCCGTATAGACCTGCTTGATGGACCAGAACACCGCTTCCTTGAGTTTCTTGATCTGGGGGTCAGGCGGGTCCTTCCGGATTTTTTGCAGTTTTTTGTCCAGATCAAATAACGGCTTCACGGAGCGACGGTCGGGAACTCTTCCCAACGCCCAGGCGACCTCGGTTTGAACGGCAATATCGACGCCCGGTGCATCCAGCATTTCCAAGAGTGGCGGCACAACCGTCGAGTCATTATGGACGTTCCCCAAGTCGCCCAGACCTTTTGCGGCCGCGGCCTGGAGTTCCGGCTGCTTAGAGTGCTTGAGAATGTCGACAAGAATAGGAATTCCCTCCTTGCCCATGCTGCCCAGCGCTACCGCTGCCTCCTTGGAAAGATTCTTGTCTTTGAGTGCTGCCTTGAGTTGGGGTAACGCCTCGTCCGCCTGCATTTCGCCCAGCAGTGAAATGATTTTGACCTTCCGCATCTGGGGCGTACCGGAGGCATCGAGCAGCTTGAGTAGTCGATCGGGGTGACCCCACTCGGCCGCCAAGAGGACCGGAAAATCGTATTGTTCGAGCTTGGCGCGCAATTGACTCATCGCAAAGGCTCCCGGATCGCCGGCATTGGCTGATTGAGCCGCCGTTGCTGCGTCTTCGAACTCCGTCCGCACTTCCTTTTGCCACTTGATCTTCATCTCACCGAGCAGATAACTCAGCTGGCAGGCAGGCCCCTTCCACAGCCTCGACGGGGCATCTGGAAGATCTGCGTCGCCGCCAGCAGGCGTCGTACCTTCCCAGGTTTTGCGCTGCTCGCATTTAACCTTAAAGGTCGCATCGTGTGGTTTGCCCGCATCCCGTACCACGGTGTAACCCATTTCGCCCAATCGACGGGCGGCAACGTCGGTAATCGGACCGGCATCAACAGAACCCTTGTCTGTTAACGCAATCGCCTCGACAAGCACCGTTTGGATCTTTTCGAGTTGCGCCTTTTGTTCGGCGGTGAGGTAATCCCGGTATGCCTGGACCGGAGAAGAACCAAGAGCTAGCGTAAGAGGAATGAGACTGAAGAGCAGCAAGCCGATGCGCATGAGGCACCTCCCTGCTTGTACTGGCAGTATATGAAACGACGCATGATGGTCCATTATACTGGTCAAGCACACCCCGGGCTACCTTTCAAAATCTTGGTATGTGCACTAGCCGTGCCAATTGTTCCGCCTCAAGAGACAAAAATCGGCAATTTTCCTTCATCCCCGCTGGAGTATGGGTTGACAGTTGGATACATGCAACGGTACAAAATAGCAGCATCGCCGTGTAGTTGCGCTAGTTTGCTACAGGCTGGACACCCCATCCGGCGGTCCCCACCGTGCGAGAGTGGCGGAACTGGCAGACGCGCGAGACTTAGGATCTCGTGGGCAACCGTGGGGGTTCAAGTCCCCCCTCTCGCACCATCCGGCAACGGGCATGCCATAAACTGCAAAGGAAATCGCTCGACAGATGAAAATGGAAGTCACGGAACTTGGTCCCATGAAACGGGCCCTCAAAATCGAGGTGCCAGTTGAAGAGGTCGCGCAACGGTTTGTCTTGGCCTATAAGGAATTAAACCGGCAGGTTCGTGTGCCCGGTTTTCGACCGGGTAAAGCGCCGCAAGCGTTGCTAGAGCAGCGCTATGCCAAAGCGGTCGAGGAGGACGTCGTTCGCAGCCTGGTGCCTGATTTCTACGACCGCGCCGTTCGACAGGCCGGTATCTCTCCGGTTGTGGTCGAGATCCCTCCGCTCGAGCGTGTCAAAATCAAAAGAGATGCGCCGTTCACTTTTACTGCGACGGTCGAAATCAAGCCGAAGATTGACCTGCGGGACTATAAGGCACCCAATCCAATCTCGCTCAAGCCTGACACCAGGACCGTCACGGAGGAACAACTGGCCAAAGGCATGAACGTCCTGCGCGAGCAGCATGCGAGGCTTGAAGCACCGCCCGCTGGACACAAGGCAGTGGAAGGGGATTTCGTCATCCTGACGCTGGAGGGGTTCCTGGACGGTCAGCCGCTCGAGGGCAGCAAGAAGACGGGCCATCTTCACAAAGTCGGTTCAAACGCGACCGTGTTAGGATTGGAAATCGATCGGCATGTTCTCGGAAAGGCGGAGGGAGATACGGTTGAAATTGCGCAGCCCTATCCTGCAAGCCATCCGGATTCTCGGGTGGCCGGCAAGACCGTCACTTTCACAGTGAACATTAACGCCGTCAAGATCAAGACGCTTCCTGACTTGGACGATGAGTTCGCCAAAGATTGCGGCGCCTACGCCTCGCTGGGCGAACTCCAAGAGCGCTTGCGGACGCAAATGGAAAAGGCGCTCAAGCGGGAGATCGAAGATACCTATAAGGACACCATCGTAAAGCGCCTCGTCGAGACGCATCACTTCGAGCTTCCGGAGACCCTGGTCGAGCGGGAACTGGAAGCCATTATCCGCCAACACATGCAACGCCAGCGTCGGACTGGAGCGGACGCCTCGTCGGCGCTGGAAACAGAAGACTTGACGAAGCTGCGACAGGAGAACCGCGATGAGGCGGCCCGCCGCGTGAAGGTCGGGTTGATTCTCGAGGCCATCGCTGAAAAAGAACAGCTCACCGTGACGCAGGAAGACATCAATAACGAAGTCCAACGGCTAGCGACGGAATTGAAAATCGCCCACACGGAACTCGTCAAGATGATCCAGGCGGGCGGCCAGGATTCTATCGAGGAATTGCGGGCACGCATCCTGGCAGAAAAGTCTTTGGATTTCGTATACCGAAACGCGGTGATTCAAGGATAGCTGTCCTGTCTCACTGTCATTTTGCGGAAAGGAAGAATCTGCATGTTAGTTCCCATTGTCGTTGAGCAAACCAATCGGGGAGAACGGGCCTACGACATCTATTCTCGGCTCCTGAAGGACCGCATCATTTTTTTGGGCGCTCCGATCGACGACATCTTCGCCAACCTCATCATCGCACAGCTGCTGTTTCTCGAAGCGGAAGATCCTGAGAAGGACATCAATCTGTATGTCAACTCGCCAGGTGGCAGCGTCACGGCCGGTCTGGGCATCTACGACACGATGCAATATGTGAAGCCGCCCATCAACACAATCTGCTTGGGCCAGGCTGCGAGCATGGGGGCGTTGCTCCTGACGGCAGGCACCAAAGGCAAACGCTTCGCCCTTCCCAATGCGAGAGTGATGATCCATCAGCCCTTGGGCGGGTTTCAGGGACAAGCGACGGAGATCGACATTCATGCCCGCGAGATATTGAAGATCCGCGAGAGGCTGAACGAAATTATGGCCAAACATACCGGGCAACCAATCGAAAAAATTGCGCTGGATACGGAACGGGACTACTTTATGTCGGGCGAAGAGGCCAAGCGGTACGGCTTGATCGATGAAGTCATCACTCGAGCGCCCAAAGCATTGAAGGCGGTGGCGTCAGAGAAGGACGGGGCCAAAGACAAGTAACACGGGAGGACGCATGGCCAAGCAGGAAAAGATGGATCGACACCTTCGCTGTTCCTTCTGCGGCAAAAGCCGCGACGAAGTCCGTAAACTGATCGCCGGACCTACCGTCTACATCTGCGACGAATGTGTCAACTTGTGCAATGACATCATTGCGGAGGACTGGGAAGAGGCGAAAGAAGAAATTTCGTCGAAGTTGAAGAAGCCATTAGAAATCAAGCACCACCTTGATCAGTACGTCGTCGGACAGGAGCGGGCTAAGAAAATCCTATCGGTCGCCGTCCACAATCATTACAAGCGCATTTCCGCGAAGGAAAAGGATGTCGACGACGTCGAGCTCCAGAAGGGCAACATCCTCATGGTGGGTCCGACGGGAACAGGGAAGACGCTGCTCGCTCAAACCTTGGCCAAGTATCTAGATGTGCCCTTCACGCTTGCCGATGCGACGACGCTCACCGAAGCAGGATACGTCGGGGAGGACGTTGAAAACATCATCCTGAAGCTTCTCCAGGCCTCCGACTACGACGTCGAACGTGCCGAGCGGGGCATCGTGTACATCGATGAGATCGACAAGATCAGCCGGAAAAGCGACAGTCCTTCGATTACCCGGGACGTATCCGGGGAAGGAGTCCAACAAGCCTTGCTGAAACTGATCGAGGGAACCGTCGCCAACGTGCCGCCGCAAGGCGGACGCAAACATCCTCATCAAGAGTTCATTCAGGTCAACACGAGCAATATTTTATTCATCTGCGGCGGAGCCTTTGTAGGATTGGAACAGATTATCGAGCAGCGTTTGAATCGCAAAGCGATGGGATTTGGCGCAGAAATTCGAGGGCGCGCCGATGTGCGGCTCGGCGAATTGTTTGAACGTGTGCAACCGGAGGATTTTCTTAAGTACGGGCTCATTCCTGAATTCATCGGACGTTTGCCCGTCGTCGCCACGCTCGACGAACTCGACGAACGCGCGCTGATTAAGATTCTCACCGAGCCGCGCAACGCCCTCACCAAGCAATACGAAAAGTTGTTATCGTTCGAGAAGGTCAAGCTCAAGTTTACTGAAGGGGCGCTGGGTGCCGTCGCTCGAAAGGCCTTTACTCAGAAAACGGGGGCGCGGGGACTTCGGGCCATTTTGGAAGAAGTCATGTTGGATGTGATGTATGATGCGCCGTCACAAAAGCAGATCAAGGAGGTCTTCATCACCGAAGATGCCATCCTCGGCAAACATCCGCCTATCCGCATTTTCGAGCAAGACAAGGACGTAAGGACAGCTTAAACACTTATATTTCAACCGCTTCAGTCTCACCGGCCCGCATGTGCCGCGTCGGGTTTTTCTGCGGCAACAACCACCGATTCGAGCCCTCCCCATGCCGGCCGCCGGCAGTTCCGTGGCATAACTCCACCCTGCGCGGAATGCCGCCTGCGAAACTCTCGGCTTTTTCTCGACAAGGTGAAAGGCTGCGCTATACTTGCCGAGGGTGAGCAACGGAGGGGGATCTGTGAAATATCCGGTGGTTTCCAGCCTGCGCCATAAGGGCAAGACGGTCGAATTGGACTCTGCCAGGGAGATCATCACGCTCTACGGGATAAACGGAGACGCCATGGGGAATCTGTCCTGGGACTTTGTCATTGATCAGATTCTCGCCTACCGCAAACCACCCGCATCCCGAGAGGCCCGGACAGAGCCGCGGGTCACGCTCGCATTTCGTGTGAAGTACAAAACGCCGGAAGGTCAGCAATTCGAGAGCCGGGCGGGCGGCATCGGCGGCGGTGGGCTATTTATTGAAAGCCAGTCTCCACTCGCCGTGGGCACCAAGTTGTCGCTGGAGTTTTCACTACCGGAGCGTGGCAACGAATGGCTCGGCGCTAAAGGCGTAGTCGCCTGGGTCTGCCCCAAGGCGGATCAATACACATTCAGTCCGGGAATGGGCGTCCGATTCACTGACATCGCTGCCGACATCCGCAATCGTGTCCTCGAACTCGTGAAGTCCCTGCAGGAAGTCGGCAGGCCTGCCGCCTGACCGCATGAGTGCAAGGCATTGCATCGCACCGTCCTCCAAGAAAGCGTGACAGCATGAAATTTCCGGTCATGGTGACTCCGGGCCATCAGGGAGAGACGTTGGAGATCGACCCGAGCCGCGAAACCATTTCGCTTCATGGGGCAAATGGCGCCTTGCTCGGAGCAGTGTCATGGAATGATGTCATCGAACGCATTGCCGCGGGCGATGAAGATATCCGCTTTGCGCATGCGCGCGCGCATGCCCGCGCCCCCTTGGCCGTCAAAGTGAAATACACCACGCCCGAAGGCAAACAATTCGACAGCTTGACCGGCGGCGTCGGCGGCGGAGGCCTGTTCATCGAAAGCAGTCAGCCTTTGGCACCGGGCACCGAACTGTCCGTCGAATTTGCCCTCCCGGATCGTCCCTGGGAAAAGCACAAAGCGAAAGCCAAAGTGGCTTGGACACGTAACAAGCCGGAACGATTTCTGTTGTTCCCCGGCATGGGCGTCCAGTTCACCGATATCGACGAAAAATCGCGGCACGATTTGGTCGAATTGGTGGCCGCACTCAATCGCTCGCGCGCAACGACCTGAGTTCCGCTTCAATCCACCTCCGCACACCACTATCCGGTTCTCTTGCTGCGGCAGCTTCCAAGACAGAGCGAGCGTTGATACCCCGCATTTCTCCGAGGTGATAGGCCGCTTGAGCTCGGACGGCGGGAGATAGATCTTGAGCGAGCCGTTTTTTCAATATACTGCCCGCGCGGATGTCGTCAGAATTGCCCAAGCACGCGACGGCTCCCTGGCGCACCTCTGCGTCCGGATCGTCCGTGAGCGGCAGCAGGGCCGACGCCACAGGACTTGTATCCAGCGGCTGCAAGGCCTGAACTGCGGCGCGCCTCACCCGTACGTCTGTATCCTGTGCGAGCGTGGTGATGACCGCAAGCTGCCGAGGCGAGGGTTCAATGTCACCGATGGCCATCGCGGCGGCTTGCCGAACATTGTCCGCCGGGTCCCGCAGTGCTTCGATGAGCCCGGCGACCGCGGCCTCGTCCGCCGGGGTCGCCATACGACCCAACGCTTGAGCGGCTGCGGCACGTACTAGCGGAATCGAGTCGGTCAACAGGGGCAAGACAGAGGGCACTGCGGTTCGATCGCCGATCTTACCCAGCGATTCGACCGCCGTCCTCCGCATTTCAGGATGGCTGTCCTTGAGCAAAGCGGTCAACAGTGCCTTGCTCTGGCCGGGGAAAGGCCCGGATGCTTCTTGAAGACACCCCACGAGCGTGAGACAGAAAAGTACACAGAGGAAAAGAGGAGAGCGGAGTGACAAGCTCCATTCACCCATGCGTCAGGCAGGTTTCGGAGGTTCGTCCTCCACGGCAGGCATGTCTCGAGCGGCTTCGATGGATTGCTGGATTTCCTTCTGCGCCGCGTCCATCTCGGCTTGAATCGTCCGCATCTCGGGATCAACCGAATTCCGCACGTCTGCTACTGCCTGCTTGAACGTGCGCAAGGCGTCGCCAAGACCTTCGCCAAGATGTTGCATGTCGGCGGGCGACACGCCGCCTGCGTGTGTGGCCTTCTCCTTCAAAGCCGCCTGCTGAGCCTGCACGCGAGCCACGGCATCCTTGTTCACAATCGCCGACGGTCGCTTAGCCTGCGGTTTCTGCTGGGCCCCGGGTGGAAGAGGAGGATATTGGCCACGCATCATGGGTGTCGGGGCCGCTGCCCGCTCTTCCATCGTCGGCGGCTGAGCGACTCGAGCGCTTTGTGTCCCGGGTGAAGAGGTCGTTGTCCGGGCAGGGTGGGGCGCCTGTGGCCCCATATTATAAAGCGAGGCGGCCGTCGTGCCAGGTGTCAATTCTGGACCAGGTGTGTACGGCGCGGTCGGCCTAGGAGGAGCTTGAGCAGTCGTAGCCGCAGCGGGAGGCGCCGTGGCTGCTTGCTGAACTGAAGCCGGTGTCGTCGCTCCAGCTTGTGCTGTCACGGGTGCCATCGTGGGGGGTGTGGCCTCTACCTGGGGCGCTTCCGGAGGAGGGATATCGTGAACCTCTTTCTTGAATCCTTTGAGCGCCTTGCCGACGCCCTCACCGATCTGGGGAAGCTTGCCTGCACCAAAAATGATCAGCACAATCACTAAAATGATGATCAATTCTGAAACGCCCATGGTGCCGAACATGTTCTAATTCCTGGTGTTTTAGAGGTTTGGCCCTGAATCCAAAGCTTACTCTATAGGCCGGTTCACAGCACTGTCAAGGAAGATGAGGCCGGCACTTACAGCAACGTGGAAAGTGCGGTTTGTAGTGGAAGCCCGAACACGAGCGCATCGTGTTCCGTCAGATACACGTCCAACTCGCTTCTAATTCCAAATTCGCCAGCCAGGTAGACGCCGGGCTCAATCGAAAAACACGTGCGCGGCACCAGGCGTCTGGTGTCGTGGGTCTCAAGACCGTCAATGTTCGCCCCGTTCCCGTGCACTTCTTCGCCGATGGAGTGACCGGTGCGATGTATGAATTGATCTCCGTAGCCCGCCACTTGAATTACGCGGCGGCATGCCGCATCGACTTCATGGCCGAACGGCCGGCGGCCGGCCCGTACGTGCTCCCGCACGAACTCAAGCGCGGCGTCCCGTCCTCTTCTGACCACGTCGAAGACAGCGCGATGCTTCTCGGGCACCGTCGATCCGGCATAGGCGGTCCAGGTAATGTCGGCATACACAGAGCCGGCGTCGGCCTGCTTTGCCCACAGGTCGATGAGCACCAAATTATCCCGTCTAATGGTCGAAGATCCGATGGCCGTAGGACCGTAATGGGGATCCGCGCTGTGCTCGTTCACCGCCGCGATGGGTGGGCTGGACGTGATCATGCCTGCGTCCTTGATCCGTGAAAGGATGAACTGCTGTAGGCCGTATTCGGTGAGCTGCGTTCCCCGGGTCAGGCACTGACTGACATGCTCAAATGCCTCGTCGACAATGCGCCTCAGTGCCGCGGCTGCATACTGATGCGACTCCAACTGGCGGTCGGTCCAGCGTGCTTCGAATAGTTGGATGAAATCCGCCGAACTGACTACGTCGACCCCGAAGCTCTTAATCAGTTCCATCGTGCCGGCATCTACCCTGGACACGTAAGGGACCGCATTCATGGGCGAGTATTGCATCGCAATCCGATGGTTGCCGGTGAGAATACGAGCTAGCTCTTTCCGCTGCTGGTCCCACGACACATAGGCAATCGTATGGCCGGGTAGAAAATCCAATACATGCAGCTCGATTCCATGGACCAGTTTTTGCGGTGTGCCGTGAGCCGGAACCCAATAGTACCAGCGCCTGGTCACATGTATGCGCGGATCAAGGAGAAGCACCCGGTAGGCAAGGAGATCACTTCCACGGAAATCATAGAAGAGCCACCCGTCGACGGAATCATGCTCCCGAAGCGCCCGTTGGATCTCGAGTACTCGCTGTTCACAAGCGAGGTCCGCCATGACCGGCATCTTATCGTTGTCGTTTTGGAGCGTCAATGAAGACGGGATGCCGTCGATCGGCATGGTAGAATGCGCGCCATGTCGATGGACTCCGGGTCATCTCAATTTCGCGTCACACTGTTCGTTGGTCCGCAGCCGGTGAAGGGTAAACCCTTCACTCACTCGACCGTGTACAACGTCAAAAAGCGAAGTTGGAAAGGCGGGATCCAGGTAGCCGTCGAACTTGAGGAATCGCAGATTAATTTTCTGAGTTCGACCATCGGCTTCCCTCAATGGCTTGACCAGGCGCTTGCGCAAGTTCCGGTTGAAGAGCGCCCCGCTTACCAGGAACGGGCGCAGGACGTGTTTGTCCAAGCCCTCGCATGGTGCAAACTGGACGTATTGTTGCAATCCGGCATCACTCAGAACAATCAATGTATCACCTCCGACACATTCGTCACCCAATTGAACATGGTTGCTATCAACAAACGGCACCTCGTCACATCACATGTGGCGACAGAACTTGATCTCCTACCGCACCATCCCACTTGATGTGCACGTTCTTGGGTCTGGTAGGGGGTTTGCAAGCACAGTGTAATTTGTTATAACCCACAGCACGCTACACTTCGATTGAGCACTCAAGGAATCTCCACTGATGCAGCTCGATTCACATTGTTGAAGAAGGAGGACCTCTCGTGAAATTACATGTGTGCGCTTACGGTGCGGCAACGTTCAAACTCGTCGCTGCTGCTCTCGTCCTCGCTCTTTGCACTGTCACCGCGGTGCCCTCGGCGTGGAGCCAAGAGACCGTTCCGTCTTCCAGCGACAGCACCGAAGGTGGAAACGCTTCCAGCGCCGGTATGGGCGCTGCCGCCGGAGTCTCTACATTACTGTACCTCCCGTTGAAGGCAGCCTTTGCCATCGGAGGAGGCATCGTAGGCGGTCTGGCCTATGCGTTTTCCGGAGGAAATGAAAACGCAGCAAAGAGCATCTGGACCACCAGCCTCTATGGCACGTATATCATCACGCCCGATCACCTGCGGGGAGACAGACCCATCCGGTTCCTCGGCGTTCCGGAGACCGAGGCATCAGCTCAGGCCGCGGCCCCCATGGAGCCCATTCGCTGAGCAATGAAACCGCTCATCGGCGTGACTCCAGATTTCAACGCCGGTGACCGGAAAGAATGGGGCGGACGCGAACCCACCTACTTCCTGCGCGCTCGTTACGTTCGCGCCATTGAAGACCTCGGAGGAATCCCGGTCGTCCTTCCATTGGTCGCCGACCTCGGATCGCGGCGGCGTTTGCTCACTCACATTGACGGCCTCTTGCTGACTGGTAGCGGACCCGACCTCGCTCCGGAACTCTACGGTGAACGCCAGCGATACAAGTTCCGGGTGATGAGCCAACGACGCACCACATTCGAGTTGGAAATGGCTCATTTGGCACGCGCCGCCAATACACCTGTGCTAGGCATTTGCGGAGGCATGCAGGCGCTCAACGTCGCCTTCGGCGGCAGCCTCTATCAGGATATTGCCGCCCAGCGGAGCAAGCCGCTGCAGCACAAGCAACCGACTCCCGCAACGCGGCTGAGTCATGACGTGACGATCACCTCCGGAAGCCTGCTGCGTCGGATCGTCAAGACGGGGACGATGCGAGTAAACAGCTCTCACCATCAATCCGTAAAGGACGTGGCACCATCGCTGATGCCCAGCGCTGTCGCACCGGACGGCATTATCGAGGCTATCGAATCACCGTCCCAGCGGTTCTTTCTCGGAATTCAGTGGCATCCAGAATTTCTGTTTGACCATCACAAGCTCCATCGGCGACTCTTCGAGGCGTTTCTCCAGGCAGCACGGAAGGGCACGTCCTAGCCTATGCCGGCACCTTTCCATCTCTTAGCGAGACCGCCTGCTATACTTGATGGAATATGGAGCGGGAAGACGGCCTGAGCCGACCGTTGATGGCACGACTGCTGCGGACAGACGCCCGGTGATCTCACAACTGTTCCGCACAAAATCCATCGATCAAATCCTCGCGGACGCCGACCATCCGACGCATCGACTCAAAAAGTCCCTGACGGCCTGGGATCTCACCTGCTTGGGCATCGGGGCGATCATCGGAACCGGCATTTTCGTCCTGATCGGAACAGCCATTGTCGGTGATGCCCATCGACCAGGAGCCGGCCCCGGGATCGTCCTGTCCTTCGTGCTGTCCGGACTGACTTGTGCCCTCGCCGCGCTCTGCTATGCGGAAATGTCCGCGATGATACCGGTTGCCGGCAGCGCCTACACATTTTCCTATGCGACGCTCGGGGAAATGCTGGCCTGGCTCACCGGCTGGAACCTTATTCTGGAATACGGCGTCGCGTGTGTTGCAGTGGCAATCGGCTGGTCCGGATATTTCAACAATCTTCTGCGACTGGCCGGTCTCGACTTACCGCATTGGGCGACCCGTCCGCCTGGGGGAACAGACGGAGGAATCGCCAACCTTCCGGCTGCCATCATCGTGTTACTCGTCACGATCATCCTTGTCGTGGGAATCAAGGAAAGCGCACGCGCGACGGGCATAGTGGTGCTCATCAAACTGGCTGTCATCCTGTTCTTCCTCGGGATCGGCAGCACCTCCGTCAATCCGCAGAACTGGACGCCGTTTATGCCGCAGGGCATGGCAGGGGTTGGCGCAGCCGCAGCGATCGTGTTCTTTGCCTACATCGGATTCGATGCGGTCTCGACGGCCGCAGAAGAGGCCAGAAATCCGGCCCGTGACGTCCCGATCGGGATCATCGGATCATTGAGCCTGTGCACGCTCCTGTATATCGCTGTCGCCGCTGTACTCACGGGGCTGATTCCCTCATCGCAAATTGATATTCATGCCCCGGTTGCGGAGGCACTCAGATTGGCGGGGTTCAAGTGGGGGGCCGCAGTCATCGCGATCGGCGCGGTCGCTGGGATCACTAGCGTGCTGGTGGTCATGATGCTGGGCCAGATTCGCGTGTTCTTTGCGATGTCGAGGGACCGGCTGTTAGGTCCCTGGCTTGCGGCGGTTCACCCTCGGTTCGGAACTCCCCACCGCGCGACCATTCTCACCGGCATTGCCATCGCGATATTGGCGGCGCTTATTCCGATCGGCGAAGCAGCCGACATGACAAACATCGGCACATTCTTCGCGTTCGTGCTCGTCTGTATCAGTGTGATCGTGTTGCGATATACCAAACCTGACCATCCCAGGCCGTTTCGCCTGCCGTTCATGCCATGGGTTCCAATTCTCGGCACGATGGCCTGTCTGGGACTCATGTGGCAACTCCCACAACTGACGTGGATCCGCTTCGGTGTCTGGACTGTCATCGGCATCGTCGTCTATTTGAGTTATGGCTTCAAGCACAGTCGATTGTCGGCAAAGGCGTCGGGGCACACCTCTCCATCCTGACGGGCAGCGATATGACTCAATGACATGTGCAGAACGGTTGCCGGCCAGGCTGAACGGCAGGTCGCGCTGACTTCTAGCTTGATTCGCCGGACGTCTGACCGGAAGGCGTCGACGGGCCCCTGGCAGGAGTTGAAGCCGCAGGCGCAGCCGAAGCCTGCGAAGCAGGAGCAGAGTTCGCTTGAGCAGCCGGTTTCGCAGTCGCTGGGGGCTTGGGAGGAGCCGGTCTTTCGGGTTTAATGCCGCCTTCCCATGACGGCCCTGAATACATGTCGGCTGAAAGACCCTTGGCTTTCCATTTGTCCTCGAAATCCGCCGCCGCCTTATTCGGCGAATCCCCCATCCCCACCACGTCGTTCCACGGATAGACTTTCGGGCCGATCTGGCAGCCCGCGTCAGAGCGTCTGAGGTAGAGCGCGATCGGATTTCCCCTATAAGGGCCGAGATAAATGTGCACAGAACCGACGTATTCCAGCAAGTTCGCCATGCCCGGTCTCCAGGGAGGGGCATGATGCCATAAGCCGAAATAGGAGGCAAGCAGCCGCTCAACAGGCGTCGGCTCATCTAGAGGCGACCGCACACAGCTGAAAATTGGAGAGAGACTAGGGCGAGATGGGAACAGCTTGAGCCGGACGTTTGCGGACAAGAAACACGCCCACAACGAGGACCATGATCACCGCCACGTTCAACCCGACGTCCATGAGATATTGATAGAACTGGGTTTCAGTCATGTTCGGCAGGTGACTCAATTCAGCGCTGGCCGTAAGGACACGCCTGGTGCAGGCGATAATCCCGACGGCCAAATACGGTTCCAGATCCAGGACTTCAGTCTGCAGGAAGCGGATGACCGTGCGGAACAGCTCGAGGAGAATGATGACGAGTAGCAGATCGTTCAAAAGTTTCAAACCGGAAGGCAACAGCCCGCTGCTGCCCGCTTTCGTCATGAAGACGTACCAGGCATGGGCGAAGATGAGCATGCCAAGGACGAGCAGACTGAAACCGGCCGTGAGATAGCCAAGCCGGTCGAGCCATTCCATGACTCCACACCAGCGTTTCATGACTTCCCTACGGTCCTGCATGGCAGCCCTCCCTCACTTGGACTATGCATTCCCTTCCGGCCCGTTCTGGGGCGGATCTGACCCTCTGATCAGGTCATAGCGCAACTCCCGCTTCGAACTGACCGTCAACGAATGGCCGCAGCACCGGATTTCTTTAAAGCCCGCTCCTCCATCCATGATCATGACCCGCAACCCGCAGGACTCGGGATACAGCTTCTTTTCATCAAGAACGATCGCCGTGGCTAGCTCGCCGCGCTTGCGCCCTTTTGAACTCGCCATCGCCGGCACCACATCCAGCTCGGTCAATTCATGGTCGCAGCAGACGATCTTCTCGAATCCTTCTCCTCCGCCCATGACCTTCACGACGAGGCCGCAAGAGTCGGGATACCGCTTGCGTTCATCGATCAGATCTCCCTTTTTGACGCCCATGATCGGCCCGCGTTCCTTATGATCAACTAGAGGCTACTCGCTATGGAGCGTTTCTCCATGCGGTGACTCGCCTGACGCAGACTCTGAAGAAGCGCCTGATGCGTCCGGCAGCCGGCAATCAACTTTGCCTCGGAGATCATCGCCGGCCGGTACGGTGTAAGATAGCGCTGCTTGACCCGTTGAATCCTTGCGACGGATTGATCCAGCCTCGCCGTCGTCACAGTTCCCGATGCCACGGCCTTCTCCACCGCTTCAAAGGCCGCGATCTCCCGGTCCCGGTCCTTACAGATCAACAACACGTCGCAGCCTGCCAGCAGCGCTCGAACGGCCGCATCTCCCGGGCCGTAATGGTCCACGATCGCATGCATTTCGAGGTCGTCCGTCAGCACGACACCGTCATAGCCGATCTGTTCTCTCAGGAGACCGCTGATGATGGCTGGAGACAGCGTTGCCGGGAGCTCTTCATCGAGCGCCCTGTACAACACATGCGCGGTCATCATCGTCGCGATATCAGCCACTGCGGCCCGGCGAAACGGCGGAAGCTCAATCGCCTCTAATCGCTCCCGCGGCGCCTCAACCACCGGCAGTTCCTTATGAGAGTCCGCATTCGTGTCCCCATGGCCAGGAAAATGCTTGCCGCAGGCGACCACGTCCTGATCTTGCAATCCGGCGGCCGTGACCAGTCCCATTTCACCCACGGCATGAGCCGAGGAGCTGAACGCCCGGTCGCCGATCACCGGATTGTCGGGATTGCTATTGACGTCGAGGACTGGAGCCATGTTCATGTTAATGCCGACGGCTTTGAGCTCCTTGGCGATCGTCGCCGCAGCGGCATAGGCCAGTTCGCTGGAATTGCACCGTCCGATGAGCTCGCAGGGAGGAAAGATGGTAAAGCCTTGGGGCAGACGCGACACGCGCCCCCCTTCCTGATCGATGGAAATCAAGAGGGGGGACTTCGGACTGCACTGTTGGAGATCGTTGGTCAGCTGAACAATCTGTTCAACCGATTCGAGATTCCGTGCGAACAGGATCACACCGCCCGGTTTATAGTCTTTGATAAAAGCCGACAGCTCTGATGTGACGGTGGTTCCCATGAACCCGATCATGAAGAGCTGCCCGATTTTTTCCCGCGACGTCAGCTCAAGACCGGCCACGTCACAGGCTCCGATCAATGAGATATTGAATCAAGAGTCTTGTCCCAATGCCCGTCGGCCCCTTGGGGATATAGGCTCGCTCCCGCTCGCTCCAATCGGTACTGGCAATATCAATGTGCGCCCAGGGACCATCGCCGGCGAACTTACTGAGAAAGAGAGCCGCCGTAATCATGCCGCCGCCGCGTCCGCCGATATTGCGCATATCGGCGACGTCACTGCGCAGTTGCTCAAAATATTCATCCCACAAGGGCATCTCCCACACGCGTTCACCAGTCTTGTCGCCCGATTTTTTGATTTGCCCTTTCAATTTCTCATCTGTGCCGAAGAGTCCGATGGCGAATTGGCCCAGCGCCACGACGCAGGCCCCGGTGAGCGTTGCGATATCGACCAATGCGGCCGGGTTGTAGCGTTGGGCGTAGGCGAGCGCATCGGCGAGAATTAATCGTCCTTCGGCGTCAGTATTTTGAACTTCGACTGTTGTACCCGACAGCGTCTTGACGATGTCACCGGGCTTCATGGCCCGGCCGCCGGGCATATTTTCCGCCACGGGGAGAATACTGACAAGCCGCAGGGGCAATCGAAGCCGTGCTGCGGCTCTCACGGTCGCTAACACTTCGGCGCCTCCGGTCATGTCGGCCTTCATGTGCTCCATGTTCTCGGCCGGCTTGAGAGAAATTCCCCCTGTGTCGAAGGTAATCGTCTTGCCGATGAAGACCACGGGACGCTCGTCCTTTTTCTTGGAGCCGTTGTATTCGAGTATGATGAACTTCGGGGGTTCATGGCTGCCTCGTGCAACGCCCAGGAGCGCGCCCATCCCCAACTGTTCCATATCGCGTTGGTCGAGAATTTTGAGGCTCAGCGCTTCTTCTTTCGCCACTTTCTTGGCTTCACTGGCGATGCGGGACGGGGTCATGACGTTCGAGGGATGATTGCAGAGGTCCCGGACCAGCACGGCAGCCTCCGCGGTGGCCACGCCCCGGCGGATGCCCTCGCCGAGTTGCCGCAGCTGAGCCTTCTGCTGGGCCAGCAGCGTCATCCGGCCGACCTCTGTCGGCGTGCCATTGTCACTTCGATAGGCGGTGAACTGATAATGACCGAGAATCGCCCCTTCTGTCATGGCTTGCGCGACGTCGAGAGGAGAATGTCCTCGCGGAGTCCACGCCGGCACAAGCGCAGCAAAGGCACCGGCCTTCGTCTGCCGCACCCGTTTCACGGCATG
>DASTJX010000019.1:0-16121 GCA_035716265.1 Nitrospira sp. | reverse complement strand
GGGCCACAGGTTCGGACGAAAGTATTCGCGAATGTCCGTCTGCGTCAGCTCAGTGAAGTACTCCGTGAGCTCCGACTTCGTGGTGCGCCAGGGAAAATAATTGTAGGACTGCGTAAAGCCAAGCTTCGCGAGCCGCAACATCACTTTTGGCCTCGCGAACGCTTCAGCGAGAAAGATCACATCGGGATAGCTCTGCTTCGTTTCGGTGATGACCCATTCCCAGAATGGGAATGGTTTCGTATGTGGATTATCGATACGGAAAATTCTGATTCCCTCATTGCTCCAATACAAGATGACGCTCTTCAGCTCATCCCACAGTGCTTGCCAGTGGTCGGTTTCAAACTCCAGAGGAAAGATATCCTGATATTTTTTCGGAGGATTCTCGGCGTATTGCACGGTCCCGTCCGGCCGAATCTTAAACCACTCACGATGCTCCTTGACGTAGGGATGATCAGGGGAGCATTGGAAGGCGACGTCCATCGCGATTTCAATCCCATAGGTGCTTGCCTGCTCTCTCAATCGCCGAAAGTCTTCCAGGGAGCCAAGTTCAGGATGGATGGATTTATGGCCTCCTTCGAGTGCGCCGATTGCCCACGGACTGCCAGGATCTGAAGCTCCCCCCGTCGGTGCATTGTTTTTACCCTTCCGGTGCGTGTGGCCGATCGGATGGATCGGAGGCACATACAACACATCGAAGCCCATCGAAGCGACATATGGAAGCGCGGCTTCGCAGTCTTTGAATGTACCATGCTGCCCAGGCGTGCGGCTCCAGGAGCGGGGAAACAATTCGTACCAGGTGCTGTATCGTGCTTTTTGCCGATCAACGATCACCCGAAGTTCTCGTTCATCGGTGGAAGCGAGGCGCCGATCCGGATATCTCGCCATGAGAGCCTGGAGGTCCGCGCTTAACGCGATGCGAATGCGGTCGTCGTCAGGAGATTCATTCGACCTCAGCGCCTGTCTCCACGCCGCGAGCTTGCGCCCGTCGTCCGTCGAAGCGCGTGTGACCGCACCATCAATGAGCTTGGCCCCGATCAGCAGGTCTACCTGTAAGTTCTGTCCGGCGTCGAGTTTTTTGACCAGGTCCCGGCGCCAGGTTTCGAAGTGATCCACCCAGCCGGCGATCGTGTAGTGCCATTGTCCCAACGTGTTCACGTGAAACGCCGCACGCCAACGGTCGTTGCCCAGGTGCTTCATGGACACATCCGTCCATTCCGTAGAGTCCGCGTGGCGATAACGGAGTACCACGGCGATGACGTCGTGCCCGTCGGCAAAGGCATCGGCCTCCACCACGACCTCCTCGCCGACCGTCCGCTTGATTGGGAAGCGTCCTCCGTCAATTTCCGGTCGGACATTCTCGATGGCAACCCGCTGTCTCCCGTCTTGCTGTGTCATGACTGTTGGTTCATCTGCTGATGATTTAAATGTGAGTGAACTCGTCCCTGCTCTTTTCCCGACCGAACCGACGCTCGAGCACTTCCTTCGCGATGCTGCGTCCGCCCAGCCCCAACGCGATGGCCATCGCCAAAACGATGCCGCCAAAGATAATGGAGAACGCTGCCACGACGATCTCCTTCGCGATCCCGAGCTGGGTGAGGACCATGGCCACGGTAAAAATGACCACACCCCAGCGAACCATGTTGGCGATAAACCGGGCGCCATGAATTTGAGCGTTGACTGCGGCGATCAAGACCGCCTCCCCGGTGAAATTGGCCAGGAGGACACCGACCAATGCCACCAAAATCGCGGCAACCACATTAGGCAGAAATCCTAGGACGGCACTCATGAGATTGGCGGTCGCGGGCAAATCCAACGCATCGACCCCCATAAATGCAAAGAACAGAAAGACGATCCAAAATGCCAGGCGGCCGACAAGATGCGGGATTTGCTGCTTCATGCCGGCCTTCGTCAAGGCTGGAGTGAGCCCCATGCGTTCGCAGAACACCTCGAAGCGTACGACGTTGAGAATGCGCATGAGCGATACTTTGACGAGCCATCCCATGGCGACCCCGAGCATCAAGAAGGTGACCAGGGCCATGAGTTTGGGCAAGAACAGCACGCCTCGACTCGCCGTTTCCCGAAAGGCCGCCACCATTGCATCCTGCCACATCTCACTCATTGGAACCTCCATCGGTCGATCAGATACGGCTTCATCACCTCAAAGGTTTGACATCCGTGTTCGACCGTATCCTGGACCAGCTCCGGACCGCCACCTTTCGTTTCAAGGACCACCGACGCGGTCCGACCGAGATACAGCGGCATCAGAGACTTCAAGAGATGCTCACGATGGATGACCTTCTCGTGATACCCAACGGCAAAGTCATAGACGGTCTGAACCCACAGCGGAAGGGGGTAACGAAACTCCTCGTCATCCCTCAATCCCAGCTCCAGGACACCGGCCAACGTGTCGGGCGCAAGAATGATCTCCCAAATCGGAAGCAGGTCCCTCAATCCCTGACGAAATCCCTTGAGCATCCGATCCACTTGGATCGGAACCGATTCCATGTCAATTTCACACGGGCGACCGACTATCGGCACCTCTTCAGATCCGACCTGCTTCTCCCAAATATCCTGATACCGCTCCATATAATGGAAAGTCGCGCCTACGGCTTGGGCGAGACTCATCGAAATATCAGCTCCGGCCTTGATGTCCTGAACCTTGTTTCCCAGACAGGTCTGCCAGACCCCATATCCCTCGGCCACGGCGACGGTGGTCACCCAGCTGTCAATGGCAAAGCGGCCGCCATCTCCTTCCCACAGTGCTTCATTCTCTAAAAAGAAGTTCGAGATTTTTTGCGAAAAGCCGTACCCGCCACCGATCTGACAAGCCACCCGCTTTCCATACAGCGCCCGAGTCAAGGGAGCGATGAGATTGTTCGTCAGGCTGCCTTCATATCGTTGCCGATTGAACACGGGCGCCACATAGTCAGCGCCTTTCTCCAATATCGGTTTGGCGAGCAGAGAGACCCACTCGGCCGTAACTGTCCGCACGCTTGGATCCAGGACGATGCAGGCGTCGGCTTCCAACCGCCGGGTGACGGCAAAGACTGACCGGAAAGCCTCCTCTCGTGCCGGCATGCCGGAGTAGGAAAATCGATTCAACGCGAAGGTACTGCCGGACATGCCTTCGGTGTGCGGACGAATCGACGCAAAGGGCACCGAGCCGCCGACCGCCTGTCTGACAAGATCCGGAGTCCCATCCTGAGAGCCGACATCGGCGTTCAAGAACAGAATGGAGGCATGTCCAAAGGAAGATTTCAGCCCCGCCACAATCGTCTGTACGACGGGCACAACGGTGGAGGCCTGATTGAACGACGGAAGGGCGACCACCAGATCGACCTTGCGCACATCGGAGCACTGTTCCTGAACCTGCTCCCATACTCCTTCCCCCATCACGGACTTTCCTTTAAGCCATGCGAATCTATGGCTGCTGGCTTAACGCGGAACAAACAGCCGCATCAGCGTCAGGTAATCGCTTAAGTGCCGTGTGACAAGGAAATTCCTTCTCACGTGCTCTCGCCCCGCGCCGCCCATCCGTTGCAAGAGGCTGGCATTATTAAGGAGGTGCCTGGCCCTAAACGCCGCTCCTTCGACAGAATGCACTGTGTAGCCGGTCACACCGTCCAGGACCTGTGCGGCTAGGCCGCCGGCGGTACTCCCGATCACTGGCTTTCCTTTCCACATGGCCTCGGTGACGGCAAGACTGAAGCCTTCCTTGAACGATTTCTGCAGGATAATGGTGGCCGCCCGTTGCAGCGCGTTGATTTCGACGTCGGCTTCCGGCGGCAATTGAAGAATATGGATGTCGGGATCACCGGCAGCGGCTTCATGCACTTGCGCCAATACCGCCTCACCCTCCGGATCATGCATGACACCAGACCCCGCTAACACGAGGCGGCAATTATGATGCTTCCTGACCAACCGATACGCCCGAATCGCTCCCAGCGGATCCTTGAACCACTCGAAGCGCGCCAACTGGAGCAAGATCGGTTTATCTCGAGGAATGCCAAGACGCGAAAGCACTTGGTTGACTTCTACACGAGCCATGGGCCGATTCTTCTCACTCAACGGATCGATCGACGGAGATATCAAAAACTGCGGAATGGGCAGGCGATGAGCAAACCCAGGCAATGAAAAGATCGCCGCGTCGTAGCCGACCAGGAAACGTCTCAGAAAACTCCAACTCTGCTGCCGGGGCTTGGCGATGTCGAGGTAACAACGCCAAAACCATTTCCCTCCCTTGCGATGCTCGATCAAGGCTGCCGGCGGCGGATCATGAACCATGACAAGATCGGCGTCCAAATTGAGGCTTTGAGCGGTACGCGCGTTAATCTTGAGGTAGACCTCCTGCATCTGGTCGGTGAGAATGTCGTCCTGACCTTGAAGGGAATTCGCCAGCCGCCTGGACGCCTGGAAGAATTCCTGATCGCCTGCCAGGACTTCCCAGCGTGCATTGATGCCTAACGTGTTGAGCATGGGGATGAGCCGGCGAAGGATTTCAGCCATACCCCCGCCATAGCGGCCTGCACTGATATGCAAGAAGCTATGTCCTGCCACTTGATCGCTCAAGCGATACAAAAACTCGACCGTGCCTTTCGGTGCGTGGTCTCGATACTCGTCTAATTCATGTGCCATGTGGATGCCGATCACAGCGCCGCATTAGACGACGCTGCCTTCAATTCCGTATGACGGATCGTCTCGCTGAGGTTGTTCGAGGCTGAACCAATAGAATCCGTATGGCGCCAGGCTCAATGAGTATAGACCTTTGGTAATCCTGGGAAAGCGGGATCCCCCCAGCAACTCTAGAGGCACTTGGCCTTGGAACGCGGACAAGTCCAGATCAACGGGTTGCGCAGATCCGGCCAAATTGTGCACAAGCAACAACTCGTTGCCTCGATACGAGCGAATGTAGGCCAGGACCTTGTCATTTTTCGGACGAAGAAACGTCAGATTCCCGCGTCCAAACGCCGGCTGAGTTCTCCGTCTGGCAATCATGTGCTTCATGGTATGCAAGAGTGAATGTGGTGATTGGCGCTGAGAATCGACATTAGTCACGTGGAAGCCGTAGACGGAATCCGAGATTGGCGGCAAATACAGCTTGTGCGGGTCAGCTTTCGAGAACCCTCCATTTCGATCGGCGTTCCACTGCATAGGAGTCCGAACGCCGTTTCGATCGCCGAGGTGCACATTGTCCCCCATGCCGATTTCATCTCCGTAGTAAATGATGGGACTGCCCGGGAGGGTGAAGACCAGGCTGTTGAGCAATTCGATCTTTCGCCGGTCGTTGTCCAGCAGCGGTGCCAACCGTCGAGCAATTCCGATGTTTCGCCGCATCTGTGGATCCCGTGCATACGCGTAGTACATGTAATCACGTTCTTCTCCCGCACACATTTCCAGGGTCAATTCGTCATGGTTGCGCAGGAACAAACACCATTGACAGTTCTCCGGGATCGGAGGTGTATGCGTGAACATGTCCACGATGGGATGCCAATCTTCGCTTCGTACGCCCATAAACAGTCTTGGCATGAGCGGGAAGTGGAAAGCCATGTGGAATTCGTCGCCGTTCCCGAAATAGGGCCGCACGTCGGCAGGCCACTGATTCGCTTCAGCGAGAATGATGCGGTCGCCATAGGTCTTATCGATGCGCTTTCGTATTTCTTTCAAATACGCATGGGTCTCGGGAAGGTTCTCGCAGATCGTGCCTTCGCGCTCGAACAAATACGGCACAGCGTCGCAGCGAAAACCATCCAGACCCTCATCCAACCAGAATGACATGATATCGAGCATCTCTCTTTGGACTTCGGGGTTGTCATAATTCAAATCTGGTTGGTGGCTGAAAAACCGGTGCCAGTAGTAGGCATTCGCCGCCGGATCCCAGGTCCAATTCGACTTTTCCGTGTCAATAAAGATAATCCGCGCTTTCTCGTAGCGCTTATCGGTTTGGCTCCACACATAGTAGTCCCGCGTGGCCGACTCAGGGGAACTTCTGGCTTGCTGGAACCACGGATGTTGGTCGGATGTATGATTGAGCACAAGGTCCACAATGACACGTATGCCGCGTTGATGCGCGGCGTCGAGGAAGTTACGAAAGTCTTCGAGCGAGCCATACTCAGGCGAGATGGCCCGGTAATTAGCGACATCATAGCCATCGTCACGCAAGGGCGACGGAAAGAAGGGAAGCAGCCAGAGACAATCGACGCCGAGCCATTGGATATAGTCGAGTTTCTCCAGGAGCCCGCGAAAGTCCCCGATCCCATCGCCATTTCCGTCGTGAAAGGCTTTGACGTGAAGCTCGTAAAAGACTGCGTCCTTGAACCATAAGGGATCCGACATCGTAGAGCTTCCCTTTTTGTTCAGGGTTTATGCTCCCGATTCAAGAACTCATCGCACACCGTCAGCAGCGCCGAGCGCACTCGCTCGAGGCTTCCCAAATACGGGTTGATGGTACGAAGTTTCTCTGCGAGATCGGGCATGCCGAGACTGTGTTGTATCCAAGCGGAAAAATCGCTCTCTTCATGTTTGAGACGGTGCCTGGCTTCGAAGACGTGGAAATAGATCGCGCTCACTTCGACTTCACTGAGTGCATTCCGAAATTCTTGCAGTGTCCGGACTTCTATCCGTGTCGGAACTTGGATAATGAGTGACTTGTTGAAGTAAAAGGGCTCGCCAAACATCACGCGCGGGACAATCGGCGTCCTGGACAAGTGGTCATCTATGATGGAGATCAACTGTGCACGTAAGGCATCCAGTTCTTCATATTCGAATGGATCGACTACCGCCAGACGCTCGCCCAAGACATGATCCCTGACTTCCATCGCTACCCACTGCGAGAAATCGTTCGGGTAGACCCGTTCTACATAACTGTGCCGTAAAAAGTAACTGTGGGTATGAAAGTAGATCGAATCCAAGGGAACGGTTTCCAGCAGTTCCACCAGCCGTTTTTCGTCATACGCCTCCTCGCCGAGGATTTCTCTCAACTCACTACATTCTTTGAACAAAAAGGGGCGGCTGGCTGTGTTCACGGATGGACCTCCTCCGCCGATCTCTCGCCCGACAATCTTAAGCTGCCCTGTTGGACAAAAGTAATTTGCAATTAGACCATTGTTTACAAATGCGGCCTCGCCGGTACCTAGGGGTTACCCCAGTTAGACGGGTGGCCCGCTGTCCCCGTTCCGGCCGTATACAAAAGACGGCTCCAGGGGAAAACACTAGTTGCCGAGTATCAGGGAGCATAGTACCCATGTACACATTAAACTACCAGCGTGGAAGGAGACCAGATGAACCATCAATTGGGTGACGACTCTGCAGCGGGCGTGGAGGAGCGGCGGTATAAAAACGTATCGGTGAAGAGGATAGTAGAAATTGAAGCGCTGTGGCGAATCAACGCGGAAAACGATAGCCTGCTATTGGAAGAGGCCGAAGCTGCGACAGGCACCTGGAAACTGGCCGCGTAACACAAGGCGGATCTTCTGTACTAGTGTCTTGATCTCCCCAGTGACAAAGTTCTGACCCACCTCGGAGTGAAGGCGTGAACGCCTTCATCAGAATCAAGCCCGACCTGACTTACCGCGTCTCCAATGCGGTGCGCGCAATCTGCCACGACTGATCTACCACATCTCCCTCTTCCTGTAGCTTCATGAGGCCATGCTCCTCATGCACCCGAATGACCCGGTTCGCCTGAAGGCGTAAACGATCGAACCCACGTTGCGCCGTACGGGTCAAACTCGGACGTTGCGGACATAGGAAGAGCAAGGTATGGCCCTGCTGGGTCAATCGCTGACTTGCCTCCATGATTCGACCGAAAAAGCGCATTTCATCTTGCTCCGGCACGGCTTGATCGTAATGCGTGTCGAACACACCTGAGAGTATGGCGATGCGAGACTGATAACGATCGAGGGCAAACATCAAACAATCGGAAATCAGCCGCTCCAATTGATGATCGCTATACGCCCTGGCCACATGAATCATGCTCAATACAGCACGGGGCTGCCGCCGATATGCACGGGCAAGTCGTCCCACGACTAACGGATCGAAGGTATTTGCGCCGTCGAGATACACGACCGGTTCACCCGCCAACACCCGCTCGGCTGCGGCATGGAGTCCCAACCGAAATACGAGCGGATGACCATATAATAGGATCAGCCGATCATCCGCACGAAAGGGAATCCGGGCATGGCGCAGTGAGAGAAACCATTGACGCCTGGACTCGCCTCTCCCAAGGGCTTCACGCTGAGGCTCTGCTTCAACAAAGGGCAGTTGAGTTTCTTCTGAGATCTGTATGACGGCTGACATGATGCACCTCGCTATCCACAACACCCGCCGGCAAACGCTTGCCGTTGCTGGCAGGCGATCCAACAGGCCGGGCACAGTTCAACAGTGGAATGCGTCAACCCATCGACACATTCGATACGCCGCTCTACCGTGAGGCCGCAATCGGCACAAGGGCCGCTCCGTCTCATGTTAATGTCCGCTTCTTGTACCAGCATGATTCACCACTTTTGTGTTGGGTCGCACCCGCCGGTTACAACACGCAGACATAAACGCGTTCCCCTGCCAGGGTGCTAGTAAATTTTTCCAAACTCGTTCGCTCACTGAGACGCCTTGGGCATGCCGCAGCTCGCACTGGATGTCCTGTAGCCGTCCTTCCAACGTATCGACGGTTTGCTGCAAAGTCCTCAATCGGTCCTTCGGTAGTGTCATGTCCATCTGCCTCCTTGTTAAATCGCACAATGGCGAATGACTCCAATAAGTACGCCTTCAATGTGAAACTCGTCCGATGAGTGAACGAGAATCGGCGGCATGGTCGTATTCGCAGGGCGTAATTCGATATGCGTAGCTTTCTTGAAATAGGTCTTCACGGTGGCCTCACCATTGACGAGCGCCACGACGGTTTGCCCCGACTGCGCTGTGTCCTGTTTCCGCACAACAATGAGGTCGCCCGGCAGAATGCCGTCATCCTTCATCGATTCTCCTTTGACGCGCAACGCAAACGTTTTTCCGCCCTGCAACATACTCGGCGGAACGTCGATAAGTTCCGATTGTTGCACCGGTTCAATCGGGAAGCCCGCCGCTACCAGGCCGGCCATCGGAATTTCAGACGCGCGTCCCAGACGATCGATCGCAACTTTCACCATCCCGGGAATTCGACGCATCCCGGCTTCATAGCGAGCGACAGAGACACGGGTAGTTTTAAGCGCCTCGGCCAGTTGCTGTTGGGTGAGCCCCAGTTGCTCCCGAATGCGTCTGAGATCTGCTGGCTTCATACTGTAACCAATGGTTACACACCCACCTCCAAGCTGTCAAGCCCTCTGATCGCGATTGCAAAAAAAATGAGAAACGCCCTGTCCAATGCGGGGTCTGTGCATAAGTTTTTACAAAGCGTCGTCTAGGTCCCGCTTTTCGCATTTCGAGCAGCCAAAATCCGCGTTCGATGCGGAGACCAGAATGTTCTTTTTCTTGAGATAGAACCACCACATATGGGGCCCATGCGTCTCGCCCGCCTTTGCTCAAAATATAGGCAAAGCCTGCGTGAACAGCTGTGTTGCACGAGATCAACACAAAACGGCCCCTTACACACAGGGTTATCCACAGAACCTGGGGAGACCCCTAGGTGCAAGTGAACCGTCGAGGAAAAATGGGAGTGCAGGACTAAGGTGTCAATTGGAGCGATTTGTCACGGGCCAACTTACCCATCGTTACATTGAGCGCGGGACCAGATGCACGGCGCCCGCTTTAATTACGGCGACAACGGGTAACCCCTGCTCGAGTCGCAGCTCTTCCTGAGCTCCCTTTGTTACCATCGCAATGACCTCAAAACCACAGTCGATCTTCACGTGAACCATCACACCATGTGGAACGATTTCACGCACCTTCCCCTGCAAATGGTTGCGGGCACTGGTCATCCCACTCCCCGCAGACTCAAGGAGCACATCTTCCGCGCGAATGCAGACAAACACAGCCGAGCCGACTTGATTCGTCCCCAGCCCTTTCAGGGTTGTGCCGTTGACGCGCACAGTGGCCAGGCCATTGGCTTGCTCGATGACGTCGCCTTCTATGACGGTTTCTACTCCAACGATCTGCGCCACTGCCGCATTGACCGGTCGCGAAAACACGTCTTGCGGGGAACCGACCTGAAGAACGCGCCCATCGCCCACTACGGCCACCACATCCCCGAACGTCAAAGTTTCAGCCCAGTCGTGGGTGACAATCACCGAGGGTAAGGCCAGGTGCTTGAGCAAACTCCGCAGCTCTCCTCTGAGCTGCGCGCGCGTCGGCCCATCGAGTGCAGAAAGCGGTTCGTCCAAGAGAAGCAACTGCGGCCGCGGTGCGATCGCTCTCGCCAGCGCGACGCGTTGCTGCTGCCCACCGGACAATTCTCTGGGCTTGGCTGCTTCAAGGCCGCGCAACTGAAAAAGCTCCACCATTTCATCGACGCGCTTCTTCCGTTCGAGGGCAGACACCGTCGTCAGTCCATACGCGATGTTTCCCGCGACGGTATAGGTCGGAAACAGGGCATAGTCCTGGGCCATATAACCGATCAACCGCTCCTGTGGTGATACCCGGATCCTTGAATCGGTATCAAGCCAGGTTCGCGACACGAATCGGATCATCCCACGCTCCGGCCATTCCAGTCCCGCAAGACATCGGAGGATGGTGGTCTTGCCAGAACCCGAAGGACCGAAGAGTACCAGTGCCGTACTCTGCTGCAGTGGATAAGCCAGTTCCGCGCTGATGGCCGGACGGCCGGGAAATGTCTTGGTGATGTCGATGGCTATTTCTGCGGCCACGCTGTCCACACTTTCCGGTTCATGGCATAGACGGAAAGTAACACTCCGTAGGAGACGACAAGCAAAAGCAGGGCGGTCCGGCCTGCCCGGGCATAGTTGAGTGCCTGCACTTCGTCGTAGATGTCGATAGAAACCGTCCGGGTCACGCCTTCGATGTTGCCCCCCACCATCAACACCACTCCGAACTCGCCGAGCGTGTGGGCAAAGCTCAAGACCACTCCCGTGATCAAGCCGGCCGTCGACAGCGGCACGATCAGCTTGAAGAACGTCTTGAGCCTGGACAATCCCAAGGTCCAGGAGGCTTCGATGAGTCTGCGGTCGACCTGCTCAAACGCGGTTGCGAACGGCTGGACGGCAAACGGCAGGCTGTAGAGGATGGAGGCAATCAGCAACCCTTGAAACGTGAACGGAAGTGTTTGACCTATCACATCGGCGTATATGTGCCCGAAGGGACTGTGCGGACCGATCGCGACAAGGATGTAAAAGCCCAGGACCGTCGGCGGGAGGACTAGCGGGAGCGCCACGATCGATTCGATGAGAAACTTCCATCGCCACTTGGAAAACGTCAACCAATAGGCGATCGGTAACCCAATGACGAGTAGTGCGAGCGAGGTGAGACTTGCCAGTTTGCAGGTCACCCAGATAGCCGTCCAGTTCACAATGCTACCCTTCCAGGATGAGAGGAAAGGGCCGTCTGCTGTGCTCGCATCGTTTAGAAGCTCAGCGTACTGGGGAGCAACAGTACGTCTCACCTCTGCGCTTGCTGCGGCCTCGCAGACGACCTTGTTGACCATCCTGACATCCCCTATTTGCCAATCATCACTTCAGTCGCTTTTACGGCAACAGTCACGGCATCGTGGACCTTGAGGCCCATGTTTTTCACCGAGCCCTCAGTGATCGCCGCAACAAACTCAAGATTTCCGACCTTCACCGACACTTCCGCCATCGCCTGTCCCTCCGTGATTCGAGTGACAGTTCCCTGGAACTGATTGCGCGCGCTGAGTTTCATGGTGTCCTCCGAAGAATTGGATTGTTGGCATCATAAAATGATACGACTCACAATGCCTCACTTCACTTGATCGAATCCGATCATGAAACCTTCCGGTCCCGCGACTTCAAATCGTGCCACCTTTTGCTCGCCGCGCATCACATCGGCCTTGAAGCGAAAACGAACGATCCTGTTCCGTTCCGCTTCGGATAGCCTGGCGATGGAAGACGCGTGGTAGTGCCGCTCAATCTCTTGTTGAACCGCCGAGACGTCTGAGACGCGGAAATTCAGCTGCACCCATCCGGCAGGACGAGCGGTGCGAAGGTCCTGGCGCACGACCACCCGCACTCCCCGATAGCAATAGCCGCGAAGCCGGTCCGCGAGCGGATGTTCGGCATGTTGTATCAAAGGGGCTTGCAAAATGACTTGGAAGAACTGTTCGAAGAGACCGATGTCCGAAGTCTCCACCTGAATACCATCAAATGCCTCAGAAGCCGCAGAGTCGGCAGCTGCCTGCTTGCAAGTTGCCTCTCGGGATCCGGCATCGCTCTGGTGATGGCGAGACTGCGCTGGCTCCTCTGCCCCCACTATGCTTATGGCGAGCATGGCGCTCGCGCCCAGGAAAGAAAACGCACAGATCCTGCGCCTTATTTGCATCGAAATTGAATCCCCCACCGGCGGTTCGTCGCGTCTCCTTCCTGGCCTTCCACACTTGATATGCTGCTGTAGCCTTTCATCTCTCCATTCCTTACCACCACGTATCCGGCCGGGCATTTTTGGTCGATGAGTTTCAAGGCTTCTTTTCGATGCGGCGATCCCATGGGACCGCCTCGATCTTCCTTGAAGAGGAAGGTGACCACGCCGCCCTGCTCGGTTTCATGCGTCATTTGCACGGCGTCGGAACAGCCGCTCAACCCCACGAGCACGAAAAGCCAAAGCGGTCTATTGAGGAAGCGTAAATCCATAGCGGTTCATGATCTCCTGTCCGTGGTTGCTTCGCATAAACCGAATGAACTCCTCAGCCGTCTTCTGCTGTTTCGAGGACTTTACAATGGCGGCTCCCTGTTCCAACGGAGGATGCGATTCTCCCGGAATCTCCCAATAGGTGCCGGCGGCCTTCATGGTCGGCGCCATTGCCAGGGAGAGCGCAATAATGCCGACGTCGCAAGCGCCGGATTCGATGAACTGGGCCGCTTGCGAAATGTTTTCTCCGAACACCAATCGTTCCTTGGCGTCGTCATAGACCTTATAATGTTGCATCGCCGCCACAGCGGCTCGCCCGTATGGCGCGTGTTTTGGATTGGCAATCGCAATTTTCTGGATACCAGGATCACGGAGCACGTCCAGCCCTCGGGACACATCGCGATTGGCTGTGTGACTGGTCCAAAGGACAATCCGGCCTACGGCGTACCGATACAACGACCCGGGCACGATCAAGCCGGCTTCTTCCAATTTCCTCGGGTACCCGATGTCAGCAGAAAAATACAGATCGAATGGTGCGCCATTTTGTATTTGTGCGTAAAAGTTTCCGGACGAACCAAGGGATAGTTTGACATGGTTTCCCGTCGCCTTTTCATATTCGGCAATCAGATCTTTGATCGCAAAATTCAAATCCGACGCGGCTGCAACCGTAATTTCCTCACTGAACGCGTGGCCGGCGATACTGAACTGGGAGATGAAAACGGCGACGAACCCAATCACGCTGGCACACGTGACGCGCTGGAACCATGTGGTGATGATCATGAGGAAGATCCTTCCTTAACAACTGGCCGGTGAACAATGCGCCAACGAGAGATCACTTGTGACACTTTGACGTCGGCTGCCCACTTTCATGATGGCACCATCCGCATTCCAATGGTCACTGGCTCTCCCATCCGACCCGCTCGCCTACGTGTTTGCACGGCTTAAAAAAAGATCTGCAGCTGCACGCGGATTGCGTTCTCGATCAGCGTTCCACCTACGGCGTCCAGAGGAACCAAGCCAGACGGGTTGACGGCACCGGGAGGTTGCGTCGGCAGCGGCGCACTGCGGCCGATCGCATAGCCTCCGGTGCCCATCGCCATGTTGCTGTACGTCAACATGAGCTGGTAGTCGTAGGTCCCGAACGGAAACCAATTGATCGACGCGTCTACTTGTTTAATCAAATCTCCGGCGGCATTTGTATCGGGATCCCAGTAGGAGTACCGTGCCGCGACTTCCAACTTGCGCGGGATCAGATAATACCCAGACTGCACGTACCATCCTGTCGCGTTCCCCAAGAGCTGCGGCGTCGTCGCCGTACAGGCGCCGGCCGCATTGAACTGCAAGCACGGTGCGCCTTTGAATGTCCGCTCAATATTCTTGAAGTACCATTCTCCCTGCAGGGAGAATCCTCTGTATTTGTAGACTGCATCAAAGGCATAGGTCGTGAAATTAACAACACCCCACCCCAACTGACGTCCGTTACCAAATGTAGCCAGCTGCCGCCGGAAATTCAAATTCGCCAGATCGATACCGACAAACGCATTGTCGGTGCTCGTGTTGATACCGGGGTTGTACGCCAGTCCGCCACCGACAGCCATCTGTGGTCTTTCAGAATAGACCAAATCACCTTCGCCGTATCCAGGTCGTCCGAGAATGTTCCACTGGAGGCGGCCGGCATACATCAGCTTATCAATTTCATCACGGAAATTTGCATTCAAGTTGCGCGAGTTGGCCGGGCACCCCGCCGGTGACGGAAAGGGATTGCCGCCGGTTTGCCCGCCCGGACATCCTACAGTGGCCTGTTCGCTGTTGTAGGTTCCATACCGGTTGAAGAGCGGGCCGGCACCGTTGAAAATCCCGAAGTAATAATTGACTGGGTAAATTTCATCATCGTTCATGATGGTCAGGCCAATATCCCGGCGATTGAGACCGCTCGCGGTGAAGGCATCTTGCACAGGAGCGCGCTCGGCGAATTGCATGGACGCCGTATTGTTGATCTGAGAGCGATTGAAGAACACCTTGTACTGGCCCAACTGAATGTTCAACAACGGAAGGTGGGTGCTTAAGACATAATAATCGAGAAGATTGGCCGACCCTGGCGTCTGCGCATTCTCGGCGGTCTCAAACCCGATCTGGAGAAAGTACTTGAAGTCTGGACTCAGCAGATGCCCCATGAACAACAGCCGTGCCCGGCGGAGATTGAACTGAGAGGCGAAATCATCAGACCGGTTTACGCGATAGTCCCCGAACACCCCCAAGAGTTCAGGGAAATTTTTGGCATCGCCTGGATTTCTCCAGGCGTCGTTTCGCCATCTGGTAGTTTCACGCAACTGCAACCGCCCCCGAATCTTGAGGAGAAACGCATTGTCGTTCATCGAGAAATTAAAACCGCGGTCGTACCACAGCTTGAAGCTGGGCTGCATAAGATAGGCACGGGCCTCCGAGTCTTTGATCGCTTTATCTCGCTCCTCTTGCGTGATGATGCCTTTGTCATAGGCCCTTTCCAATAAGAGCCGCGTCGCCGGATCCATGCTTTCGACAAATACGTATTGGCCGTCCTTCTCGATGAGCTTTCCGGAATCAACCGCATAGGTTGAAGGCGCCGGCATGACAGCAAACACCATCAAGCAGATCAGCACAATACGGCCGTGTATCGAGCAATACACTCGCGCGAATGCCTTCACGCTGTTTCCAAGCTCATAGCTCCTCCACGAAGCGAAGAGAATGAATGGATAGAAGCTGCTCATGGCGACACCAGTCTATTTCGAAGAGGCGGGGACCGCACTCTTCAAGAATTCACGAAACTGCACGGCTTGGCGACCGCTTGCCGGTTCCGTTTCCCAAAACCGTCCCGGCTCGAAGTAGAGCAGATATGTTTTCGGCAGCGGGGGCGTGGCGGGATAACGAAGATCCCATTGCTCGGATTGGCGAATGGGAAATTGCGCGTGGTAGTGCTCGAGCATCAGATGCAGGTAGGGTTCTCTCACGGCGATCCAGCCTGCGGTCGTGTCGCGTTCTGCGGCCGGATTCATGCCGGGAGCCAGGACTTGAAAGTACACTCGCTCATCAGGGCCGGCCTTCGAGAGAGCTTCAACGAGGAATGCCACGACCGCTTGCATTTCATCCGACCGGAAAATCTTCTTTGGAGGGATCTCTTCAGCGAACCACCGCAGTGGCAAACGCTGTTTTTCCCGGAAGGAAAACCCGCTCAGTATGGCTGAGAGTTCGTCGGCTTGAAGTTGCACGGGATGGGTGTACGCCCTCGCGTCCGGATCCCGTTGCAGTGAAACGATCGCGCGTCGATCCGCATGCACAACCTGCGTGGTATAGGGAAGCCGCGCACATCCCGACCCGATCAGTCCCGCCGTCAGGACACACAGACA
>DASTJX010000018.1:0-6888 GCA_035716265.1 Nitrospira sp. | reverse complement strand
GCTCCCACGGGTAATGGGAAGACGGATGAAAGCCCATGACGTACGACGCTGCCGTCTCGTATCTCTACAACCTTCAGAAGCACGGCATCAAACTTGGGCTCGAGACGATGACGGCGTTGATCGCCCGGCTTGGGCGGCCGGATACCCGCTATCGCATCTTGCACATCGCCGGTACGAATGGGAAAGGGTCGACGGCTGCGATGAGTGCTGCCATGTTGCAGGCGGCCGGACATCGGGTGGGATTGTATACGTCGCCCCACCTCGTTGAATTCAGTGAACGCATCCGAGTGGACGGCCGGATGATTTCTGAACCGGACATCGGACGGTTCACGGAGGTCCTACAGAAGGCCGCTGAGCCGGACCTGTCGCCAACCTTCTTTGAGTGTACGACCGCAATGGCACTTCAGTATTTTGCCGAGGCCCAAATTGATGTGGCGGTCTTGGAGGTCGGACTCGGAGGACGATTTGACGCCACCAACGTCGTCACGCCGGTGGCCTGCGCCGTCACGACGATCGCCTTGGATCATCAAGAGTATCTAGGCACGACACTGTCTTCGGTCGCGTACGAAAAAGCCGGAATTATCAAGCCGCGCGTGCCGGTCGTTGTCGGGCGAATGTCCGACGAGGCACGGGAGAGGATTGAGCAGGTCGCGGAGGAGCGTTCTGCGCCATTGAGCCGATTCGGCCGGGAGTTCGAGGCGACAGGGACTCCGGAACGGTTCCGATTCTCGGGACGTAGGCGTCAGTATGAGGACCTGTCTTGCTCGCTACAGGGGGCGCATCAGCTGGATAACTGCGCCTGCGCTCTGTCTTTGATCGAAGAAGCCGGCGAACGAGGACTGGAAGTGAGAGAGGCTGCCGTCCGTGAAGGACTACGGACGGTGCAATGGCCAGGACGATTGGAAGTCGTGGATCGGACGCCGTTGATGGTGCTTGACGGCGCCCACAATCCGGCGGCAGCCGCTGCCTTAGCTGAGTATGTGCAGACATTTCGTCGCTCGAATCCCGAAAGCCGTGTGATCCTCGTGCTGGGCATGATGCGGGACAAGGACCATCTCGGATTTGCGAAGCCTTTCCGGAGCCTGGTCGATCACGTCGTCCTGACACAAGCCGGTCTCTCACGCTCGGCCTCGGTCGAAGATCTCTACATGGCGGTCAGCGAGCTCTGGCCTTCGGCTCGGGCCGAAGCCGTGTTGGCGGATGCGCTGGCGCTTGCCAGACGCCTTGCACGGGCTCAGGATCTCATTTGTGTGACCGGCTCATTGATGCTCATTGGAGACGTGAAAGCGTTGAGGCATGTCGGAAGGATATCCCCGCTTCGGGGTTGAAATGGCGGGAACGTTGGCGCGAGTTCTCGGCCTCCTGTTCGGCATCGTGATCTTCAGTCTCTTTCCCGTGTCGGGGCAGGCAGCAGGTGTCGCTGGTCCTTCTGCTTCCGCTCCAGCTTCGGGATCGCCACCTCTCGAAGTGAAGGCCGATCGAATCGACTATCTTAAGGAAGAGGACATCTATGAGGCGGAAGGGTCGGTGGTTGTCGATCAAGGTGCCGTCCATCTCACGGCAGACCATCTGATTGTGCAGGCATTGCCCGGCATCATGATCGCGACGGGGCATGTCAGGTTGACGGATCCGAAGGCCGATATTGTCGCTGAGCGGCTGGAACTGAATGTGAATACCGAAGCGGGCGTGATTACGCACGGGGAAGTGTACATCAAGGCCTCGAATTCGACGGTGGACGGACGGCTGATTCAACGATTTTCCGAAGACCATTATCGCTTCAAGGAAGGGCGGTTTACGAACTGCGACGCGCCGGAAGGAGAAACGCCTGCCTGGAGATTTCGGTTCAAGGATCTGGACCTGAACGCTGGAGATAACCTCGCTTTCAAAGACGGTTGGTTTTGCGTCGCGGATGTCCCGGTGATTCCGATTCCCACGATGACCTATCCGCTTTCACCGAGACAAAGTGGGTTTCTGGTTCCGACACCGGGTTATGACAACCGGTTCGGCTTCCACTATCAACAGGGCTACTATTGGGCCATCAATCCGAGCCAGGATCTCACGATCTCACCCTCCTATTATAGTAATTTAGGGTATGGGAGCGATTTTGAATATCGCTACGTCCTCGATAGGAAATCGAGAGGCCAATGGTATATCAGCTATCTGCAGCAGACGACGCTGCCCAATGTCGCCGGTGTGACCGATACTCCGGGAGCTGATGTGAAACGCGCGCGGGCGTTCGTCACCGGCACGCATATCCAGCAAATCACCGAAGATCTCTTAGTGCGGGTCAATGCCAACCTCGTCTCAGATCCCAACTATCTCCAGCAGTTGAGCAATTCTGGTGCGCAGCGCGCGCTCCCGAGCAATGAATCCAACATTTTGGCGAACCAGCGGTTGGGGTACGGCAACGCGTACCTCCTGGGCCAGTATCTGCAACCGTTGCAGGCTGGAGGCAACGATACATTCCAGCGACTTCCGGAAATTGGATACAGTCAGCCGAACATTGCGCTGTTCGATTCTCCTCTGTTGTTCGGGGCGGATGCGAATGCGGTCAATTTTTACCGGGAGGAAGGATTTGCGCAAAACCGTTTCGATATCGTGCCGGGATTGTCCACGGATGTCATCGATGTGGGACATGTCGTCGGCTTCACGCCGCAGGCCAAATTCCGCGAAGTCTATTACGCACGAGGGGCTGTCGACACAAGCAGCCAACATCGAGAAACGTTTTGGGCTGCCATGGACGCGACGTCTAAATTGAGCCGCCGCTTTCATACGGCAACCGGCGAGGCGATGCTGCACACCCTTGAGCCGAGCGTGATCTACGAATACGTCCCCGCGACGGATCAGTCGAACATCACCCAAATCGATCAGGTCGACGACCTCCCGAAGAAGAATCTCATGACCTATATGTTGCGCAGCCGGCTGTTGGAGCAGGACGGCAATAGCAGCTTTAACTGGCTCGACCTGACCCTAGCGCAGAGCTATCACGTGGGCGCCGTGCAGACACGGGCAAGGGATTTTACTCCCGGCGTCCAGCCTCCGCTTGGCAGCATCACTCAACCTCTTCAGCCGGCAACGGTTCCGATCGAGGGCAAGAAGTTTTCCGATCTCTGGTTACGGGCGGTCATCGGGAATAATGATCCGCAGTTCACGGTCGCACAGATGGCGGGACCCCTGTTCGGCCGCGGATCCGGTACCGGGCCGCTGGCCAAGCCGGTCATCAATCGGTACGTCACCGTGGATGCGTTCTTCGATCCCTATCGTTCCACCGTCAGCCAGTTCAACACCGACTTTCGATTGCAGCAATCCAATCAATGGTATGTCGAGGTGGGCCAACGCTATTCTCGGGAAGGCAATCGGGTACGCCGCGGTGACATTTGGAACCCGGTGTCCTTCAACGAGGTCTATGCACCGACTGAAGAAATTCAGTTCTTGACCGCGGGTGGTGCTTTTCGGACGCCGTGGGGATGGACCGTCGGGGCCAAGGGTTACTATGATGTCAAGAACGGCAGGAGCCCGGAGTATGATGTGGTTGCCCTGTACCAGAATCCATGCAGATGTTGGTCGCTCGGCTTGTTTTATCTCCAATTTCCCGACCGCGCCCAGTACAACTTCATGCTGAGCCTGACCGGAATCGGTTGGACAGAAAATTACGGAACGAATGTCGTCAGAACCATCCTGAGTCCCCTGGTCTGGGGAGAGAAGGGATTGCCGTGGGCTTCGCCAACTGGTCCCTATGGACGGCCGGAAACCGTTCAACCTCAACCCCGCTCAGGTACGGTGCCTCGATGAACAGATCGGTTCGCATGAGCGCCTATTGTTCTGTGGCACTCTGGACCATGGTTCTGCTGCTATGGCCGGGATGCGGAGCAGTGTCTCCAACGCCGGATGTCGTTCACCCGGCGCATCTGCAACGGGCAAGAGTCTTTCTTGCAGCGGGGGATTTTCGCAGAGCTGTCGAGGCCTGCCGTCAGGAGGTGCAGGAACATCCCTCCGCCAGGAGCTATCTCTATCTCACGTATGTGTATCAGGCGCTCGACGCCTATGCAGAGTCCCTGGCCAAGTCGGATTACTGGGTGGGGATGGAACATCTTTACTTGAACTTGACCTCGGGCGGCCCGGAGGAGCTTCTCGATCCTCCGAACGTTCTGGCTCGGATGGCCAAAGAGATGATTCAAGCGGCGACGCGTCAGCAAGCCGATGTCACGGCCGAGCTGGCAACCAGGCTCGATCCGTCCGTCGTTGCGCTGGTATGGCCCCAGCAAACAGCATGGCGAAAAACCAAGCCCGAGGGATGGTGGTTCGGTGTACCTCCTGAATGGCCATGGTAGCGCCACCGGCGCCACATGTTTGACTCCGTAAAGACGGCTGGTATACGATGTTTTGTTCCGGGCGGATGCGTCGAATTGATTTTGAAGGAGGATGCCACGTGGCAGGTAATGCGTTAAAGGTAGAAGATGCAACTTGGGATTCCGAAGTGATGAAAGCCCCTGAGCTGGTCATGGTCGACTTTTGGGCTGTCTGGTGCGGACCTTGCCAGATGGTCGCTCCGATCGTCGATGAACTGGCCACGGAATATGCCGGCAAGGTCAAGGTTCGAAAGCTCAATACAGATGAAAATCCGGAAGTTGCCGGTCGCTATCAGGTCATGAGCATTCCGACGATTCTCTTCTTCAAGAACGGCCAGGTCGTGGAAAAGCTGGTCGGCGCCAGACCAAAACGGCAATTCAAGGAAATGATTGATCAGCTGTTAGCCCAACACGCCGGCTCCGCCTAATGGGGATGGTGAAACAGCCCTTTATCTCACCCGCCAACCCCGGCGCGCCAAGACCCCGAGTTGCGTTCTCGCAGCGCTCAAAGGTTCCGTCGTTGCGGCCTTGATCGGGAAGGCGTGCCCCACGCCGAGGGTGGGGAGTGAGAATGACGAACTGTTTGACCATCCCCTGATAGTTCAGCGCTATTCAAAGGGGCCTCCGTACGCCTCATGCTTGCCGAGCTGCGCATTGTCAATTTTGCCCTCATCGAACAGCTTCACATCCAGTTTCAGTCAGGATTTACCGTTCTGACCGGCGAAACGGGCGCCGGCAAATCGTTGCTGATCGATGCAATCGGCTTGTTGGTGGGCGGCAGAGCCTCGGTAGAGCAGATTCGTTCCGGACAGGATGAAGCCCACCTGGAAGCGTCGTTTCATCTGCCCCTCACCCATACTCTGCTCGAAGCATTGCGGGCGCAGGACCTCATCGGCGCACGTGAGACGAATCTGATCCTCAAGCGGATCCTGTCCCGCTCCGGTCGCCATCGGGTGTATGTCAACGGCAGCCTCTGCCCGCTCCGGGTACTCGAAGAGCTCGGAGGTTCGCTGGTTGATATCCACGGCCAGCATGAACAGCAATCGTTGCTGGCTTCTACCAAACAACTTCATGCCATAGACGCCTTCGGGTCGACCGAGCGCGCTCACTATGAGACCGCCTATCGCGAATGGAGAGAGCTGGCAGCGCATATCGAGTTGCTACGCCGCGCCGGGGTTGAGCGAGCACGCATGGAAGAATTGTTACGGTTTCAAGTCCAGGAGATCGAGCAGGCCGGATTGTCCGCCGACGAGGAAGACCGGCTCAAGATGGAGCGACAACGGCTGCTGCATGCTCACCGCCTCCGTGAGCTGGCCGAATCGTCTTATGCCGCGCTCCAGGGCGACGAGCGGGGGACACTCTCACAGCTGGCTACGGTCGGGCGCTGTGTGTCGGAATTGGCCCACATAGATCCGGTTATGGAGGATTGCGAAGCCCAGGTTCGCGAAGCGATCATCCACTTAAAAGAAGTGACCGCTTGTTTGCGAGGGTATGCCGACAATCTCGAAGCGGATCCTGCGAGACGAGCAACCGTTGAAGACCGGTTGGACCTGATTCACCGCCTGAAGACGAAGTATGGAGGCTCCACCGAGGCAGTCCTGGAAACGGGCAAGCGTGCCAAACAGGAATTGGAGACGCTCGAAGAGCATGAAGCTCAGATGTCCGGCCTCCTGAAGCGACTGAACGAGGCGGAGTCTCGGGTCATTGACAAGGCCAGGCAACTGACGAAAAAACGCCGAGAGGCCGCCAAGCGACTGGCCGCCATGGTTGCGAAGGAATTGACAGCGGTCAGGATGGAACATACCCTCTTCGACATCGCGGTGACGGCGGACGAGGAACTCGATCGGTTCGGACCGACCGGTCGCGATCGCGTGGAATTCCTATTGTCCAGCAATGTCGGGGAGCCGCCTCGCCCTCTGAATCGCGTCGCGTCCGGAGGAGAACTCTCGCGCATCATGCTCGCACTGAAGACGGTACTCGCCGAGACAGATCAGGTGCCGGTCCTGGTCTTTGATGAGATCGATACCGGTGTCGGAGGAGCGGTGGCAGCTGCGATGGGTACCCGGTTAAGAAAGCTTGGCGCGTACCATCAGGTCTTCTGTATCACACATTTGCCCCAGGTGGCCTCTCAAGCCCAGCACCACGTGATTGTGGAAAAAGGGCAAGACGGCAGGAGGACGACCACGTCGGTGAGGGTGCTGAGGGGGGTGAGCCGTGAAGAGGAGATCGCGCGGATGCTCGGTGGGGAAACGGTGACCAAGAAAATCAGGGAGACGGCAGCAGAATTGATCGCCGGTGCCAGGGGCAAGCGCTAACCTGTCAAGGACACCGGCTACGAGTGATCGAGATGATCACTCGGCACTACGGCTCAGGTCGGAAACCGGGAAGAAGCTAGACGTCCGAGCGGCTGGACGGGCTGGTGGCAATGGCCATGGCCGGCAATGAGGCCTTGCACTCCAGAACAACCTGCGTGAACAAGGCGGTGAGTTGGGGGTCAAAGTAGCTGCCGGCACGAGCCGCAATGAAGTTGCTCGCATCG
>DASTJX010000017.1:0-3755 GCA_035716265.1 Nitrospira sp. | reverse complement strand
AAAGACATTCGAGATATCTACGCCATCCGTCATGACACAAATGCCGGCAAGGGAGCGGCGTTGGGCACCGGCATCCAAGCCGCCACCGGCGATGTGGTCATTTTTCAGGACGCTGACCTTGAGTACGCTCCTGAAGACTATCCTGTCGTCATTCAGCCGCTGATCGAAAACCGCTGCGATGCCGTGATGGGATCGCGCTTCCTTCACGAACGCCCCGTGTTTTGGGGCACACGCAAATCCCCATACCTCAATCACTATATCGGCAATCTTCTCATCATCTGGGTCACGAACTTCTTGTATGGCAAGCGGTTCACCGACTATGAAGGCTGCTATAAAGCGTTTCGCCGTTCCTTCCTTGTCGATACGCCTGTCGAATCTACCGGCTTTGAGTACGACAACGAGCTGATCTGCAAGCTGATGCGGAAAGGCGCGCGAATCGGCGAAGTGCCCATCCAGTACCTTCCCCGCACCTACGCGCAGGGCAAGAAAATCACCTGGCGTCACGGCCTGGTGATGCTGTGGACCATCTTGAAGTGGCGGTTTATTCCTGTTCCAACATCGCAAGTCGTCATCGACCGTAAAATGGCGGCGTGATCGGCCGGAGCTAAAATGATTCAGCAAATTTGCCTCGTCATCCCACCGTCGCTCTTCCTCCTCGACGAGAGGGTCTTCATGTCACTCGGCATCTTGAAAGTGGCCGCAGTCTTGGAGCAGGAAAGTGTCACCGTCGAACTGTTGGATCTGTCCGGTGTCATGAATTACGAAGAGGCCCTCGCAGCCCATCTCACACACAGCCAGGTTGAGTGTTTCGGCCTCACGGCGACGACCCCGCAAATGCCGGCCGCGACGAAGATACAGGCGACCATCAGGCGACTTCGGCCGGCGGCAAGGATTATTCTAGGTGGCCCTCATGTGACACTCGTCTATGCGGCTGCAAAACACGAGCGGAAACGAAGTGTCCTCGGTCGCGCCTCGAGAGCAGTCAAGCAACTGACTGCCATGTTCGATGTCCTCGTCACCGGCGACGGGGAAATAGCCATCTTCGAAGCCTTGCAACCCGCCCCTCCTCGCATCGTGGATGGCGACGACCCGAAGTCGGAGTACTTCCTGAGTAATGCTTCGCTCCAGCAATTGCCGTTTCCGGCGCGCCATCTGGTTGACGTTTCCAGCTATCACTACAGCATCGACGGAACACGAGCGCTCTCGATGATCGCTCAACTGGGTTGCCCCTTCGGCTGCGGATTTTGCGGGGGAAGGATGAGTCCATTCCTTCGACGTGTCCGGACGCGTACGTCCGAAAACATCGTGCGGGAAATGGTGCACCTGTACCATACCTACGGTGCGACTGGCTTCATGCTGTACGACGACGAGCTGAATGTGAACCCGAAGATCACGTCTTTAATGAGCCTTATCGCAAATACCCAACAGCAACTAGGAGTCGATTTTCGCCTGCGCGGCTTTATCAAAGCCGAGCTCTTTACCGATGAACAGGCAGCGGCCATGTATCAAGCCGGCTTTCGATGGATTCTGGTTGGATTCGAGTCAGGCCATTCTCGAATCCTGGAAAACATCCAAAAGAAGGCCAGCCGAGACGAGAACACGCGCTGCATGGAGATCGCACGACGGCATAATTTGAAGGTGAAAGCCCTGATGTCGTTGGGCCATCCCGGCGAAACCGAAGAAACGATACGGACGACACGTGACTGGCTTATCGAAGTCCGTCCGGACGATTTTGATGCTACGGTCATCACCAGCTATCCTGGCACGCCGTATTTCGACGAAGCCGTGGAGACATCGGCCGGCATTTGGACCTACACCTGCTCAAAGTCCGGAGACCGGCTCCATAGTGTAGAGGTCGATTATCGCCAGGTCGCCGAATATTACAAAGGTGCTCCCGGACACTACACAGCGTTCGTCTATACGGATGCCCTCACAAGCGAGCAACTTGTGTCTTGTCGTGACTGGCTGGAAGCAGACGTGCGCAACACCCTTTCAATTCCTTTCCACAGCGCGGACCCCGGACTACGCTACGAACATTCCATGGGACAAAGCGCCCTGCCCTCTACGATCCTGCGCACATCGCAGGTCTCTTCTTTAGGACGTCACAAGTCTCTTAGGGTCTTGCCCGCCGGCGGGTGATGGGGAGCACACATGCTGCTCCGCGTTTGTACGAATCGCTCATCCCGACCGATGTCATGAAGATTACCGTAGAGCCGGAGAAGAAGACGCCCTACTCGACCCTTGGCGTGGCGCTGTCGGTGTTGATTCTGATCACCTCTGTCATCGCCCCGCTTCGACTTCCCTTCCTGCTCATTCCATTATCATTCCTCTTGGCAGCTTACGGGATGGGATTGCTGCTTGAAAAGGCGACTCCTTCGACCCTCCCGTTGGTCGCCTCATCTGTGTCGATGCTCACTCTCGCTGTGCGTGTCGGCACAGGCATCTCTTTGCTCGGATGTACGAGTGCTGTCTTGGGACTTATGGGACTCTACCGACTCACTGCGCTCCTGGTTATCGTTGCACTCGGATGGGGTGTCGTGCGCCTGGTCCGATCGCGCGATGCATTGAAACTCTGTAGGCCAACACGTCCTTCCCTCATCAGCGGTGTTGTTCTCGGCATGGTGTGGGCCATAGGCTGGCTCTGGGCAACGATTCCTCCGACATTCTATGACGAACTGGCCTATCATCTGCCCCTTGCGCAATACGCCCTCGAACGTGACCACCTCGCAGCGTTTCCGTGGCTGTTTTTTAGCTTCATGCCGCACCTTTCAGATCTGCTCCTTGGATGGGGTTTGGCTTTCGGCGGAGCCATCGGTGCCAGAGCCATGCATTTTATGTTGTGGCTTGCTATTTGGCTTGCCGCATGGGCGCTCGTTGAAACGATTATCGTCCCACATTCATGTTCCTGGATCGGCTATTTGATGGGAGGCGCGTTTGCCTCCTCCACCACATTTTTCTTCCTCGGCACCCTTCCGTTTGCAGAGACATCGTTGACGTTTGCAGTTCTCGCCTCAGTCGCGCTTATTGCCCGGCCAGGAAGTTCAATCCTGTGGTTGCCTCTCGGATTGCTCTGGGGACTGGCGGTGTCTGTCAAACTCTCCGGATGGATGTGGGTCATTGCAGGAGTCCTTGCAGCGCTGGTGATGAGATGGCCTGCAGGAGCGGTGGTCAAGTCCGGACTTGTGGCATTGGCGACTAGTTTCCCCTGGTGGGGACGAGCCTGGTGGCTGACAGGAAACCCGATCTATCCCATGGGCTACCGGTTACTCGGCGGTCTGCATTGGAGCGACGAGAGCCAAGCTCGCTTACAGGGTGACTTACCATCGTATGCTGATCCGGTGAGTCTTCTAAGCTTGCTGAAGCTTCCATACGACATGGTCATGGTTCCCGAGCGATTCGGGTCTGCCTCGGATTGCGGTCCGCTCGCCGTCGGCATGATCTGTGTCATGGTGAGCCTTCCGTTATGGACGTTGGTATTGAACGTAGAGCCTGTAAGACGCCGTCAATGCTATGCCGCGAGTCTGTTTATCTTCTTCGCAGGACTCTGCTGGATCATGACTTCGACGACCACACGGTTTTTTGCCCCTGCGCTTATGGTCGGCCTCAGCACGCTGGTCGCTATGCTCACATGGCTTCCGAAACCTGCGCTCGCCTTGTCTCTTATTGTCCTATCCGCATGTGGCGCGTTGGGAACGGCTCGCTTTCTCTTCCTGCATGATCAAGCCTTTTCCTCGAACAACGTCGCGCTTGAACAG
>DASTJX010000016.1:0-6415 GCA_035716265.1 Nitrospira sp. | reverse complement strand
TCCGGCGAAGACCGCCGACAGGAGGTGTGTCTTGCCAGCCTGAATGACATCGTCGATAAGTACCTTGATCAGCCAGGGCGGAACCAGCTCGAACGACGTCGTCAGTCCTGCAAACAGAAACGTGCCGATGACCATCGGGCGATGCGGACGAAGATACTGGAGGACTCGCAACAGCGTTTTCACAGCGGTCGATCGAAGGATGGCTCAGATGACAGGGGTAGGCTCTTTCCGCCAGAACTTGTCGAACTCGTTCAACTGGGTAAGCGTGGACAGATCCGTCATCCGGTCAACAAAGACTTTTCCGATCAAATGGTCCATCTCATGCTGGATACAGACTGAATAGAGTCCGTCGGCTTCAAGGTCGAGTGTCTTGCCGTCTCTGTCCAACGCCTTGACTCGCACAAGAGCGGGTCTGGTCACTTTTCCGCGTAAGCCATCCAGGCTTAAACAACCCTCCCAGTTTTCAACCTGCTGCGGACCATAGTACACAATCGTCGGATTGATCAGCGTGGTCGTGGGAAAGCCGCCCTCACCTTCACAGGCCATGACGACCAGTTGGATGGACCTCGAGACCTGCGGCGCCGCCAAACCAATGCCCGGCTCTTCCAACATGGTCTGGTACATGTCATCGATGAGCTGCTGGAACTCCTTGGTCCGTATTTCGCGCGGGTCTACCGAAGCCGCAATCTTACGGAGGATAGGATTTCCCAGTTTGGCAATGGGGAGGACAGCCATGACATTCGCCTCGTCTTGCATGACGTATAACACACAGTTTTTTTGAGCCGCAACATGTAGAAATAGCTGCGGCGGCGCTTGCTCGTCCAGTCAATCTCGTCCAGTCAATTTCGACATTACGAGCGCCGCCGGGGCTCTGGTATCTGAAAGGTTTCCTTCTGTCCGGACCACCATTCGGTCCATTCCTGCATCCATTCCTGGCGATCGGCTTTCGTGGATGCCTCCCAATCGTGGAATTCAGTCTCGTGCAGCGTCAGGATCCAGAGCGATTGGACGGCAGACAAAGCGACAAAGCGCTCATCGTCGCCGATCATCGTGATGAGCACCGGCACGACCGCTTTGTCACGGACATAACGCGAGCCGAAAGCCGCTGCCTTCCTGATCGAAGAATTCTGATCGGTTGCCATCGCCTGGATCGCCTCTGGCGTCTTCGAGGCATCCAGACGAATGGCCACGCGCAAGGCATGCTCCCTTACGCGGGGAATCTCGTTCGGGTCCTTGGCGGACGCAATCAAGGCGGGGACGGCCGAGGCAGCGTTCAGCATCGACAGCGTCTCAATTGCGTTATAGCGAGTCCTTGGCCCCGGCATTGTCAAGGCTTTCACAAGGACAGGTACACTCGGCTCCCCGAGGTGGACGAACTCGCCCATCGCCCAGAATTCCTGCTTTCCTTCCAGCATCGGCAACAGAGATTCCGCCCGTTGGAGCTCTTCCGGAGTCAGGGGCTTGGCATTGGGAGGCACGCTGACCGCCGGGGACGTCTCCTGAAACGGGGGCGGCATTTCATAGGGGATTTGCACTGGCACAGTCAGGCCACGCTGGTCCGATTGTGCGAAGGACTCCGACCCGCCCATACCTAGGCCCAAACCCATGGCGACGACTGCGACCGGCATCCATTTCAATCTCGTGTACACGATCATCCTCTTTCGTTATTCGTCGTGATCCGTTTGCCGATGTACCATTTCATATAACACCGGCAACACCACCAGAATCAAGAAGGCGGCCGTGAGCATCCCACCGACCACCACCCGGGCCAGAGGCTTCTGGGCCTGAGAGCCGATACCCGTCGCCACGGCTGCGGGCAGCAGTCCAATCGCCGCACCGATGGTGGCCATCAAAATCGGCCTCATTTGTACGGCAGCCGCCTGGATGATCGCTTCGCGAAGGTTCAGTCCCGCCATCCGGCCGTCTTCTATGCGCGAGATCAGTAAGACGCCGCCCAGGATTGCCACGCCCAAAGTGGAAATGATGCCCACTGCTGCCGAAATGCTGAAGTTCGTATGAGTGGCGACCAGCGCAATCACGCCTCCGATCAGCGCGAAGGGCACGGCCGAAAGGACCAACAAGGCATTCTTGAGCGAGTCGAAGGTAATGTAGAGCAGGAAGAGGATCAACAGCAGGCTCAGCGGCACGATTTTGGCCAACCGCTTTTGCTCATCCTTCAGTTGATCGTACTGGCCGGCCCACTCCATGCGATAGCGTTCAGGCAGCGTGATGCGCTTCGCAAGAAGCGCCTGCGCTTCCTCGACGGTACTTTCCAGGTCCCGATCACGAACGCTGAACTTGATGGGAATATACCGCTCGTTGTTTTCGCGATAAATGATGAAGGCTCCGGTTTGAGTGGCGATCGTGGCGACCTGCTTTAACGGAATACGTGCGCCATCCGGGGTGCTGACCAAAATGTTGCTGATGGCCTCGACATCCTGACGGTATTCGGGAAGAAAGCGAATGACCAGATCAAACAAGCGTTCGCCCTCGTAGACCTGCGTGACAGCTTGACCTCCGATTGCCGCCTGCACGACGGCGTTGACATCGGCCACCTGCAAGCCGTAACGGGCGCTCGCCTGCCGATCCACCTTGATCAATAAATTGGGCTGTCCGAGCAGGCGAAAAATTCCCAAATCTTTCACACCTCGTACCTGATGCATGGCTTGTTCGATGTCCCCGGCCAGCGTTTCCATCGTTTTCAAATCCGCCCCGAACAATTTGATCGAGTTTTCTCCTTTGACGCCGGACATCGCTTCCTCGACATTGTCCTGAATCACCTGTGAAAAATTGAAGATGACTCCTGGTATCGTCTTCAGCCGGCCCTCGATCTCTTCGACCAGGTCATCCTTCCCTAGCCCTTTGCGCCATTGTGCTTGAGGCTTCAGGTTGGCAAGAAATTCTGCGTTGAAAAAACTCGTCGGGTCGGTGCCATCGTCCGGCCGGCCGAGTTGAGAGACGACCGTGGTGACTTCCGGAGACTCCCGGAACATGCCCCTGATGTCGCTGGTGAGTCGCGCCGCCTGGTCGAACGAGATATCGACCGGCATGGTAGCTCGCACCCAGAGATTACCTTCCTCCAACGCAGGCATGAATTCACCGCCCAGAAACTGCAACGCCACGAGAGCCACCATGAGGAGCCCGGCGGCCAGGGCGACGACTACTTTCCGGTGATCGAGGGCCCAATCGAGCGTGCGCCGATACAGCTTTCTGATGGGCTTGACGACGATCGTATCGTGTTCGGTAATCGGGCCGATCAACAGGAAGGAACAGAGCACCGGCGCGAGCGTAAAGGCCATCAACAGCGCGCCGAGCAAGGCAAACCCATAGGTAATGGACATGGGGGCAAATATTTTCCCCGGGACCCCGGTCATCGTGAACAGCGGAATAAAGGCTACTACAATGATGGCCGTCGAATAGAATATGGGGTGGCCGACCTGGCGTGCGGCCCGCACGATCTGCTGATGCACGGTCAGGCCTGGCGTCTTCGCATGCGCTAAATGGAAGAAGATGCTCTCGACCATGATGAGTGTCGCGTCCACGATGATGCCAAAATCGATCGAACCGAGGGAAATCAAGTTCGCCGACTGGCCCACCAGCACCATCATCGCAAAAGTGAAGAGAAGTGACAGCGGAATGGTGAGCGCAACAATGCCGGCCGCTCGGAGATTGCCCAAAAATGCATACAACAGCACGAAAACCAGCACCATACCGCTGATCATGATGTCCGTCACTGTTTCGACGGTCGTATGGATGAGCGTCGTTCGATCGTAAAACGTGCGGATCTTCACACCGTCAGGTAATTTCCACTCGTTGAGTTCGTCTACCTTTTCACGGACCTTGTCGAGAACCGGCAGGGCCTTGTATCCGCGTTGGAGCAGCACGACGCCCTCCACGACGTCATCCCGCTCGTCGATGCCGACTTTTCCAAGACGGATACGGCTGCCCACTTTAACCTGGCCGAGCGTTTTAACATAAATCGGTGTGCCGTCCTTTTGCGCGACCATCACGTTTTCTATGTCTTCAATGCCATTGATCAGACCGACCCCACGCACGTTGTAGTTCTGGGCTCCCAACGTGAGATAATTCCCTCCAACGTTTGCATTGCTGTTCTGCAACGCGGTCATGACTTGGGAAAGGCTGACCCCGTAGCTGATCAATTTCCCCGGGTCGATATCCACATGGAATTCTTTCGTCGTGCCGCCGAAGGTCGTGACGTCAATGACCCCGGGGATGCGCCGGAACGCCCGACGCACCTGCCAATCCTGGATCGTCTTGAGCTCAGTCAAGTTCGCGACCGAATCGCCCGTAAGCTCATACCGATAAATTTCAGCGATGGCCCACCAGGGTGAAAGCATCGGTTGAACGCCGGGAGGGAAATCGACAGACGCAAGGCGATTGAGCACTTCTTGGCGGTCGCGGAAGATATCGGTGCCAAAGTCGAAGTAGACCTTGATGTCGCTCAAGCCGAAGATGGACAGCGAGCGGATGTCGGTAAGACCGGGCATGCCGGTCAGCGCCACTTCCATCGGAATCGTGATTTGCCGTTCGATTTCCTCCGCCGACCATCCGGGGTTCTGGGTGATGAGTTCCACCATCGGCGGAGATGGATCGGGATACGCGATGATGTCGAGTAACTGAAAGGCGTAGAGTCCGCCGAACAGGAGCGAAAGCCCTAAGGCGCAGAGCAAAATACGCTGGACGAGGGATATCTCGACGAGACGCGCGATCATTAACTCATCGGATCCGGGGGATTACAGCGATAGGTAGGGGACACTCAGTCAGCCGCCTTTGACTTCTTGGCCTTTGATCAATACGGCGCCTTTGGTCACGATCCGCTGGCCAGGCGTCAATCCGTCGAGGACTCGCATTTGATCCGGCGTAAAGTTGGCCACCTTGACCTCCCGCTTGATGTAGCGGTCCGACTCGTCAACCACGAAGACAAATTGTTTGCCGTCGGACTCCAAGACGGCTTCTTTCGGTACCGCCAGGATGCGCGTCGAGTCGCCAACCTGAATGTGCAAACGGGCGAACATTTCCGGCTTTAAACGGTGGTCGGGATTGTTCACCCAAGCCCGGAGCTTGATCGTGCGGCTCGCGGGATCGACCACGTCGCCTATCGACGCCACAGTCGCGGGAAAGTCGACATCGGGGTACGCTTCGACCTTGACCTTGGCAAACTGCCCTTCCTTGACTAAGGCCAGATCCCGTTCATAGACATCGGCCACCATTTGCAGCATGTCGAGATCGGCAACCGTAAACAGCACCTGATTGGCGTCCCCCCCAATTGACTGCCCCGGTGTCACCATGCGTTCGACGACGATCCCGGTCAAAGGGCTCTTCATCTCAAAACGGGAGGTGATCTGTTGCTTGTCGAGAGGCTTGTTCACTTCTTCGGCAGGAATGCGCAACGACAACAAGCGTTCTTTCGCCCGGCGGAACTCAGCCCTGGCCTTCACCAATTCGTTTTCCGCCTGTTTCAGATCCTTGAGCGGAAGCGCCTTATTTCCGTACAGATCTTTCGCCAGCTCGTGCGAACGGGTGGCATACTGCAGTTCAGAGTCTTCCTTCACGAAATCGGAATAGGCCTGTGCGATGTCGGGGCTGTCGACGACCAGGAGAATCGCTCCCGCCTTGACCCGATCGCCCAGATGGGCACGGACCTCCACCACCCGACCCTGCAGCGGCGAGGAAATTTTTGAATAGCGGTCTTCCCCATACGCCATCTTGCCGGATAACGTAAGATCCTGCTGCGATCCACTGTAGTCCACGATGCCGGTTTCCACGCGCGAGACTGACTCGTGGCGTACAGTGCCGCTTTTCGGGTGCGGGGGAGTGGCAGCGTCCGAGTTGGCCGGCTGATCTCCTTTTCCACAGCCCACCAAGGCCGCGATCACCAGGACGCAGATGACGTGTGCGCCCGTAGGAGCAACGAGTCGGACACACCTCTCATTCGGAGGCTGATCTATCGCGTCCTCGGGCCGAGTCGTACGGTATGCAGTCATGAGGCAATCTCTTGGCCGACCGCGGATTCTAACTGAAGGACGTTTCGGTGATAGTTAAACAACGCTTCAATATAATTTTGTTGAATAGTTCGCGACGTCCGTGCGGCGTCGAGCAGATCGAGGATGGTGGCACCGCCTCGTTCATAGGCCCGTTCGACAATCGTGAAGGTGGCGCGCGCATCATCCAGCACTCCGCCCACGTAGGCTTCGACCAGCCGCCGGCTCTGCAGCAGATTCCTGTAGGCGACTTCCACTTCATTCTCAACCACGTTCACAGCCTTATTCAAGTCGGCTTCCGCCGCCTGGACCGCCACTTCGGCTTGTCGGATCCCGCCCTGGTTTCGGTTGAACAGCGGGACGGGCAATCCGAGGTTAAGTGCCCATTGCTGCGGATTATCAGGCCCGAGGGG
>DASTJX010000015.1:0-7125 GCA_035716265.1 Nitrospira sp. | reverse complement strand
TGCTGGTATCTACCGCTGTATGCACGCATGCGATCGGAAAGAGCCTGCCACTCATCGGCTGTCATCTGGTCCTTCATCTTAAAACGAAGGCTCAAAATTTTTGCAGCCGTCCGCATCCGTTGGTGATTTCCCTCGTCGATGATCTTCATGAAATCTTCAGGCGTCGCAGTGTAACTGGTATTGAGTTTATACAGTTGACGGTGGTACGCCCGTTCCTGTTCACGGCCCGTCTTCAATTCAGTGACAATCTCACTCGCGAGGTTCTTGACCTCCTGAGCCTTTTCAGGATCTTTCACCGTTTGGTCAATCAGGCCGGCCAACTCCTGCTGCCCCTGCCAATACCGATCTCCTTTGTCGCCCCCCATCATCCCATGGTGATGGGGAGAGGAACACCCTCCAACGGCAAAGAACAGCGCCCATGCCACCCACGTCCTTTTCATGCGGACCTCCTTGCTACAACACATCCCTCACGATAGGCCCATTGTCAGTGGGAATCATGTTCCCGTATCATCGATCGTGCGATGAGTTACTCCGCTTCATCCCAGCCGGATCTCACTCAGACCCTCCGCGAGGAATTCCGGTTTCATTTGGAAACCTTTTACGCACAGCTCAAACTGGCCCCTCCCTACGAGAGTGTCGAGAAAGCGATCCGCGCCTTGACTACGGCTCTGCATGCGCTGCCAACAGCACAGCAGTCTCGTATTGCCTCAGAACCCGCTTTGAAATGGGACCAATTCCGTCAGGCCTTCGAAACCTCGGGGCTGAGCAAAAAGCATCGCGGGATCATCACCGGCCTGGCCAAAGACCAGAGCTCTATGACGTTACCCCCGGAATACGACCACTTCCTGAAGCTCTTTCGGTCGTAAAAAACTGTGCGCTACCCACGCCGGCGTCATAAGCGTGATGGGTCATTCACCGCGTTGCTGTCGTGTCATTCACCAACGCTTTCAGCTCCTCATAGACCTTCGCCAGCCGGCTGCTTTCCAGCCGGTAGGAAAACATGACCGTGACCACGCCAAAGGCTAAGACGAGCAAGCCGATTCCGAGAATCCCGATGCCCATCAGCACACCGCTCAGAGAATCGAACCCGCCTTGTGCCGCGTAGGCGATCATAAAAGCCGTCGTTCCCAAAGCGACTAAAAGAAACCAGACCAGGGTGACGATGGCGGATGACCAGGGTATACGTGTAATGCAGACGGCACGAACCACCTGGTCGTCCAGCTGCAAGTGAATCAGACCCTTGACGGGCCAGGCTGTCCGGAAACTCATCGAGAACAAGTGATATTGCGGGCGCAGCGTGATTTGTTGAAGATCCGGAAAATACCGGGCAATGCCATGGGGCAGCGTCAGCACGCCGTTGACATCGAACTGCGACTGAAGACGGGCGAGTATGTTCACGGAAAATCGGTCGAAACTGCGGGCGATACCGCAACCATACCGCCCGGCGTCCGGGGTCAGGCGTACGAAGTAGATCCAATCTCCAAGAATCAATCCACCGAACAGCACGCATGCGAAGAGACCGGCCACCCACATGGTCGTACCCTATGCTCAGTCGAAGCCTGGAATCAAGACGGGAACGCTCTTGCGCGGCCCGCCGACGCCCTAGCATTTTCCTAGGTCCAAATCAATTGTATTGACTCGAAATCGGGACTTGGTTATTGTAGCGATTGTGTCAGGTTAGGCGGGTTCCTCGCTCCATTCAGGCGCTCCGCCGGTACGGATTCTCCCCATCGGAAATTGATCTTCGGTTCATCCCTGCTGTTAGGCAGAAGCAGGAGTCTCACGTGCGGTTGGAGGTCACATGGATTTGCATAAGGTCGAGCGCGTCTACACGTCCTACGCCGGCATCTACGACAAAATTTTCGGGAAGGTCTTTCACGAAGGGCGTGAGTCCGCCATACGCAACCTGAACGTCCAACCGCAAGAACGCATCCTGGAAGTCGGTGTCGGCACGGGCATCGCCCTGCCTATGTATCCGCGTCATTGTGAGATCGTCGCGATCGATTTTTCGGAAGGCATGTTGGAGATTGCGAAAAAGCGAACGGCAGAACATCGGATGGACCATGTGACGCTGCACCGCATGGACGCCGGCGCGATGGAATTTGAAGACAGCACATTTGACACGGTCGTCGCGGCGTACGTGGTAACAGCGGTGCCCGATTACCGCAAGGTCGTCAGCGAGATGATTCGGGTCTGCCGACCCGGCGGCCGCATCATCATGCTCAACCATTTCAGCAATGAGAATAAAATGGTTGCCGCCGTAGAAAAAGTGCTGTCGCCACTGACCAAGCATCTGGGCTGGCGCACGGACCTGTCGTTGGACAATGTGCTGGAAGGAACGGAATTGCAGGTGTCCAGGAAGCAGAACGTGAATCCGCTACGATTTTGGGCTCTGGTTGAATGCGTAAATTGCAAGGACAGCGACGGCGTGGCACACAAAAAGGCCGCCGCCTACGCCAACGGCACGACGGTCTACACTCCGACTCCCAGCGGCCTCAGCGCCGGAGCGACGAACGAAGAAGCCCTCGCCTAAAATAAGAAACGGTCTCTTTGCATAGCTCTGTGCCGGCAACGGCATTCTGATTATTCTTCGAGCTTTCCTGCTCTCCTCAACCGTAACTTCTCCAACGACTTCCAGTTCAGCCATTCTCCACCGGGGATGATGGTGTTACCGACCAAGCATTGGCCCGAAAATCGTCCGACGATGACATCAGACAGGCAGGACAGGACGCGGTTTGCGGCTGAGGCGTGTGAGCCGTCCACATGCAACAGGATGCCGAACCCTGACCCATCGAGCGGTCCGTACAGCATCACATGCACGGCGGCCTCTTCGATGGTGTCCGCTCCTTGAGCGGGAAGCAGCGTGCCTTCCCATTGGATGACCGACCTTCCTCCGTTACATGTTTTGGCTTTTTTCCATATGCATGGCAAACCAGCGCCGTCCAGCTCTTCGAGCAGCCATTCTACTGTCGGCCATTCTGCGGTCGGGCTTTGGAAGGTCCAGCGGACAACCGGCTCGCGGGGGCGGTCGTCAGACGACGGCATTGCCACTTCTTCCAACTGCGCCTCGTCGCAGACGACATAGAGCTCACCCTGTGGATCGAACCAGAATCGAAGCTTGTCGGCCGTACACTCGGCATGGATCACGCCTAAACTGGAACAGTCGGCGCCTTCCTGTTCAAAAATTGAAAAATCCGTGACGCCTTTCATAGTCAGTTTTGCCACGCGCTCCATGTGACGATGATGATATCTGACGACGACCGTGACGACGGTATCAGCCAGAACCTCACGGGCGGACCCTTCATCGAACAGCCGACGTTTCGCCATCTGCACGTCCGTAACATATCCGCCGCGGAAACCACCCGTGTGGCCCAGCAGCCAACGGAGATCCTCAACATCCTTGATCGTGAATTGCATAGTCACGATTGTAACGCAGGATCGCGCCTGAGGCTAGAACGATCGCCGGTCGTCAGGCATCCACCACTTGATGAGAAGACTGCCATTGTGGAGGCGAGCCTGTCACTCGCAGCCCGCACGTTCTCCCTTGAGAATCTTGCCCGTCAGATCGGCGAAAAAATGGATCTGGCAGTTGACATTGCCCCCAGAAAGAGGAAGAAGATTGAACGCGTCGGCTTGACCTGGCATGCGATCGATCGCAAAATCCCAAATCATCTCGATACTCCCGTCTTCTCGTTGATGCGGATGTAGATTGGGCGGACCAAGTTCGACGTAGAGGTCCGAAACCTGCCCGCCAACCCACCGGTTGATGACTTCATCCCACGTCTGATAGGGTCCGGCCACATCGCGTTTCGCCGCGTCTTTGCTTTCCACCACACATCCCGTATACGCAACGCTCATGATGCAGATGGCACACCAGATCGGCGTTAACACGATTCGATGCCGCATGATCAACCTTTCGGAAGAGATGCACCGCGCTAAAACACCTGAGGAGGGTGCAGCATAATTGGGGATCGGATAATCAGTCAATTCATCGCTCGGGCCACAGAAGACGCTCGGTGAGAAGCCGCAGCTTGCCAACTTGAATCGGCGACTCTTACATTGATTACCGGCTTATTCCTGAAGTAGCCTAGAGGCTTGGTGTCGACGCAAGCATCTTGAGAAAAAAGGAGATCCCCCGATCATGGCCGGTTTTCCCATCGAAGTCGCGACGCGCATTAAGACATTGCCCCCCTATTTGTTTGCGGCGATTGACAAAATGAAGCAAGCCGCGATCGCCCGTGGAGTGGATATCATCAACCTCGGCATCGGCGATCCGGACTTGCCGACCCCGGAACCCATTGTCGAGAGCCTCTCGCAAGCCGCCAAGAATCCCAAACACCACCAGTACCCCTCATATGAAGGGATGCTGTCATTCCGACAAGCGGTGGCCGAGTGGTACCAGCACCGCTTTGGTGTGAAGTTGGATCCGGCAGAGCAAGTGTTGACACTGATCGGTTCCAAGGAAGGCATTGGCCACATCCATTTGGCCTTCGTGAACCCTGGCGACGTGGTGCTGGTCCCGAGTCCGGGCTATCCCGTGTATCCGGTCGGCACCAGTTTCAGCGGCGGGGTCTCGCATCTCATGCCGCTCACAAAGGCCAACGGCTTCCTGCCAGACCTGCAGGCGATCCCGAAGGACGTGGCCAAACGAGCCAAGCTCATGTGGCTCAATTCCCCGAACAATCCCACGTCGGTGGTCATGACCAAGGACTATTTCAAGCGCGTCGTTGAATTTGCGCATGAGCACCAGATCATCGTGTGTCACGATGCAGCGTATTCCGAAATTTTCTATGACCGCAAGCGGCCGGCCAGTTTCATGGAAGTCGATGGTGCCAAGGAGGTCGGCGTGGAATTCCATTCCCTTTCTAAGACATACAACATGACCGGCTGGCGACTCGGATTCGTCGTAGGCAATAAGGACGTCCTGGCTGGTCTCGGTAAAGTTAAAAGTAACCTCGACTCAGGTGTATTCGAGGCCGTGCAAGCGGCGGGGATCACGGCGTTGAAACTTGACGATGCGGTCACTGATGCCATCAGGCGCATCTACCAGGAACGGAGGGACACGCTGGTTCCCGGATTGAAGACGGTGGGACTTGAGGTCGACACACCCCCCGCCGCGTTTTATGTGTGGGTAGCGGTTCCGAAGGGATATAGCTCTGCGTCGTTTACGGAACATTTACTGGAGAAGGCCGGAATCGTGACCACTCCGGGTAATGGATTCGGGGCGCCGGGTGAAGGGTACGTTCGGATGACGGTCTGTACCTCGAAAGAGCGGCTGGGTGAAGCGGTCGAGCGGATAAAGAAAGCGGGGTTATAACGCCGGAATGGGATGCGAGACGGCCTATATTGGTTTTGGCTCCAACGTCGGCGATCGGATTGATTTTTGTGATCGTGCGTTGACCCTCTTGAGTCTGTTACCTCACTCGCAGGTCACCGGCGTTTCGCTGTTGTACGAGACTGAGCCTGTGAAAGATAAAGCCAACCCCGGCGACGGATGGTTCCTCAACGGCGTCGTACAGCTAGAGACGGCCATCACGCCGGAGAGCCTTTTGAATATGTTGCGGGAAATTGAGCGCTCCCTTGGCCGGGATGACGACAATCGTTCTGGTCCACGGACGATCGATCTTGATCTGCTCTTTTATGGGCAACGCGTGATTGACCAGCCCGGCTTGAGTGTTCCCCATCCACGTCTGCACATGCGACGCTTTGTTCTCATGCCCTTGAGCGAACTGGCACCGCTCCTCGTGCATCCCACTCGTCTTCGTTCGGTGAATCAGATGCTCTCTGAGACCACCGATTCATCAGAAGTCCGTCTCCTCTTTCCGCAACCCTCGACCCGCTACGGTTCACGCCCGACCTGCAGCCCCAGCATGGATTCATGAAGTTGATACGATCGCCTTCGGCGATGACGACATGGAGCGATCAGTTACATCGAGAAGGGGTCGTCATCGGCCTGGTGCCAACGATGGGCGCGCTTCACGACGGGCATCGGGCATTGATCCGCGCCGGAAGACGAAAATGTGACGCGCTCGTCGTCAGTATTTTTGTGAACCCGACACAGTTTGCTCCAACCGAAGATCTGGCGACTTATCCCAGACCACTCGAGAAGGATCGAGAATTATGCCGGAACGAAGGCGTCGATGTCTGTTTCGAGCCTGCAGCTGGCGCCATGTATCCAAAGGGTTTTCAGACTCTTGTGACCGTGCCGTCCATCGCACGTCGGTGGGAGGGTGAATCCCGCCCCCATCACTTTACCGGCGTGGCGACCGTCGTGGCCAAGCTTTTCAATCTCGTCCGGCCCGGCATCGCATTCTTCGGACAAAAAGACTATCAGCAATATGGGGTCGTTCGGCACTTGGTCAAGGATTTGAATTTTCCTACGCGCGTTATCCTGTGCCCTACTGTGAGGGAACGAGACGGCCTGGCCATGAGTTCGCGGAATGTCTTTCTGTCAACGGAAGATCGCCGCATCGCCCCGATCTTTTTCCACGCCTTACAAGCCGGCCGCCAGGCGATTGAGAACGGCCTCAGCAAGGCCGCGTCAGTGGAGGCCCTGATGCGGAAGGTGATCGGAGGAGAGCCCGCCATTCGGATCGATTATTTGGCTGTCTGCGATCCAACGACGCTGGAGCCCCTCATCCACGTCGAGCGCCAGGCGGTCATCCTCGGTGCAATCCGGATTGGCTCCGTACGTCTCATCGACAATGTGCATACGAAGAAAAAGAATGGTAACTGACAGCATTGGTAGTGCCCTGACTCTCAAGAGAGGCTGAACCATGTTGACATCGAGCTGAGAGGCAGGTCCGGTATTGCGGAACGTGGGCTTGGCGCCAAGCGAGAAAGTCGCTGAGCCCTTGTCCCGCTAAGCGTTGGAAACCGGATGGCGGCCTTGGCTTACAAGCAAGCCAAGGACCACTTGACTGAGGCGCCGCTGATCAGGCAACGGAATCTCGAGAAAGCGCAGCCCTACCGACGTCGGACGCACGGAGCAGACCATCGCCGTTTCAATTCGGATCGCCTCGTCTTCCTGGTCAGGCTTGAGCACGAGACCAAGGAACGTTCCTCGCGGCAGGCCGGTCGTTTGCAGAGTGCAGCCATCCATCGAAATGTCCGTGATCCGATTCG
>DASTJX010000014.1:0-5650 GCA_035716265.1 Nitrospira sp. | reverse complement strand
TCCTGGCTGTACAGAATCAAACCGTGGGTTCGGTTACTGGTCGGGCAGCATGCGGCGACGACCTTACCGAATGACGACGATTACCGTTGCTATGATCTCGTCGTGTCTTCGTTTCCGCCGACGGTGGAATTTTTTGCGGGGAAGGGTATTCCCGCCGTTCTCCATCGATTGGGCTTCGATCCCGATGTGCTGGCTGCGCACCCTGAGGCGGCGCGCGCGTATCCCGTGACCTTTGTCGGAAGCCTGTCGGCCGTCCACATCAGCCGGATTGAATGGCTGGAAGAACTCTGTGTCAGGGTTCCAGAGCTTCGCATCTGGGGGCCGGGGGTGGAGCGGCTCCAGGCGTCCTCTCCGCTTCGACAGCGTCACATGGGAGTTGTGTGGGGCAACGAGATGTACGATGTGCTTCGGCGATCACAGATCACGCTGAATCATCACGGCGACGTGGCGCCCTATGCCAACAACTGCCGTCTGTTCGAGGCGACCGGCATGGGAGCGATGCTGCTCACCGACTGGAAAGCCAATCTGCAGGACATGTTTCAAATCGGAAAGGAAGTCGCGGCGTATCGTACGATAGAGGAGTGTGCGGAGATGATCCGTTACTATCTGGAGCACGATGAGGCTCGTATGGCCATCGCCCGAGCGGGCCAGGCGCGAACACTCCGCGACCATACCTATAGAAGCCGGATGCAGGAGTTCGTGGAGCTCACTCAAAAGCACATGGTGGCGTGAAATGCGATCCGTCTTAAAAGCGCTCGTTCCACACGGGATGAAGCCCGCCCTGCGACGCGTGGAACAGGATCTCACCGGCTGGAAGGACCATTGGCAGCTGGATCGGATTCGAGGCCGCTCGTTCGCTGCCAAGCCCGGGACGCTGCTGCCCTGCGGGCCCTACAAGGTGCGTATCAACGACGGTCCCAATTTTTTCATGCAGTACAAGGACATCTTCGTCAACCGCATTTATCACTTCGACACCAAATCTGCTGCTCCAATCGTTCTCGATTGCGGCGGAAACATCGGCATGTCGATCCTGTATTACAAACAGATCCATCCGGGGGCGCGCATCACCACGTTCGAGCCTGATCCGGTCGTGTATGGCTACCTGCAAGACAACATGACGCGGCATGGAATGCATGACGTCCGGTTGATCCAGGCTGCGGTCTGCGGGCGTGAAGGATCGTTGACGTTTCATTCGGACGGGAAGTATGCCAGTAATTTGGCGGCGGCCGACGCCGTGCTGGAAGAGGGCTGGACCAAGCGGGAAGTGCCTTGTGTCCGCCTCGCAAATTATCTGACCACGACGATCGATTTTCTGAAAATCAACATCGAAGGCGCAGAATGGGAGGCACTGGCTGACAGTGGACCCTTGCTGCGTCGCGTCAACGAGATGGTCATCGAATATCATCACCTGCCGGGGTTGCCGAGGACGCTCCACAGCATCTTGGGCCTCCTCAATGAGCATGGCTTTGAGTACCTCATCAATGATTTTGATTCGGAAACCAACGGAGGGGTGCAGCCGCCGTTCGGACTCGACCCTGGCAGCCGGTATTTCCTGCTCATTTATGCCAAGCGGATGCGCGCCGCATCGGGCGCTGGTGCGATATGAGCACTCATGGGCGATGGGATGGAGCCGCCTCGCTGGCCGCGCGTCTCACAGGCCGTGTCGCCTTGTGGAAGCACCGCGGGCTGAAGCTGCCCTTGGCGCGAAACCTCCGCTGCCTCTGGCTGCGCCGAACCTCTGCCCTGTATCCAGGGCGTGAGGTCGGCACGCAAGTAGTCCGCTACTACTGGAATCGGTTTCTCACAGAGCGGCGCATGGATATCAGAGGGCGAGCCTTGGAAATCGGCGTGACGGGGACGATCCGTCATTTCGGGGAAGACCGGGTTACGTCGGCCGAGGCCCTCGACGTGGCACCGTCGGATCCGAGCGTCACGATCGTGGCAGATTTGGCGACGGCGGACCATGTGCCGTCCGATCAGTTTGATTGCTTCGTCAATCAATTCACCATTCATATCATCTACGACTTTCGAGCCGCGCTCTATCATAGTATCCGCCTGTTGAAGCCCGGTGGAGTCCTGCTCATGAACTTTCCCTGCCGGAGCGGCTATCCGTCCAATGGCATTCCGTTAGGCAGCGGGAAACGGGCGCACGTGTACTGGTGGTTTACCCCGTGCCTGGTCGAGTCCGTGTTCAGGGATCTGGGCATCGACGAGGCGCATTGCCAGCTACAGACCTACGGAAACTATTTCGGGCTCACGGCCTACATGGCCGGGATGCCGTCCGAGGAGCTGACCGCAGAAGAATTGGATACCGTCGATCCCGATTTTCCGTTGCTGATCTGCGCACGCATTCAGAAGCCGAATCACTGGTCCACCCCATACCGGCCCGGCCGATGATGGCTCTTTCACGCCACGGGGACGCTCGGGGGCTCGCAAAGGCGAGGCGGGTTACGGGCATGTTGGACACGATGCTGCAACGCGTACTGATGCGATGGCGCCGTCTGTTCCGGCGGCCGCCGGTAGGCCGTGTGCGGTTTGGGAGTCTGCGTCGACTCACACCGATCAGCCGGCAGTTCGGGTTGGATCGTGCGGAACGAGAGCGTTGCATCGACATCGCGTTCATCGAGCAGTTTCTCGTTCGCCACCGAGCGGACATCCGCGGGCGGGTGCTTGAAATCGGGGATAACCGGTACACAAACAAATTTGGAGGGCCGGCGGTCGAGCGGAGCGACATCCTGCATGTACAGCCGGTCGGTCATGCCACCATCGTTGCCGACCTTACTCATGCCGATGCCATTGCCTCCAGTTCCTTCGATTGCATCATCTGCACGCAAACCCTGCAATTCGTGTTTGACGTTCAGGCGGCGGTCAAGACGCTCTATCGTATTCTGCGTCCCGGGGGGGTGCTCTTGGTGTCCTGTACCGGCATCAGCCAGATTAGCCGCTACGACATGGACCGTTGGGGAGACTACTGGCGGTTTACGGGAGCGTCAGTCACGCGATTATTGGGCGAATGCTGGCCGCCGGAAGCGGTGTCGGTCGAGACGCATGGCAATGTGCTCTTGGCCGTCGCCTATTTGCACGGCTTGACGGTGGACGAGCTGCGTCCGGAAGACCTGCAGCAGCGAGACGAAGATTTCCAGCTCGTAATCACTGCCCGCGCCGTGAAGCCAACAATAAACCAGGGAGAGTGCGTGTGAAGCGATGGGGTCGAATGCTGCATCCGTTGCGTCGATGGTGGCCTGTCGCTGCTCAGCAAAGCGATGGAGGGGAGCCATCCATGATTGCCCGAGGGTGGGATGACTATGCAACGCGGTGGAAGCCGGATCGATTTCACGTCCTGCCCGGCAATACAGTCGAGCATCTCGGTGATGAGTGGACGGCAGAAGATACGAGCGGAGGAGGCACCACGTACGGCCTGGATGACCCAAGCATCAAGGATTTCTCCAGATTCTTGAGCGAGCAGGTCCTGGACAAATACCTGCCCCCTCATAGTCGGGAAGCGCTCGAAATCGGGCCAGGAGGCGGCAGATTCACCTCGCTGCTGCTGCCGAGGACAGACATCTTGCATGCCGCCGATCCTTCAGCCGCGATGCTGAAACGTCTGACCGCCAGATTCAACGGCACTCCTGCTCTACGGACCTATGTCACGGACGGTATGACCTTGCCTCCGCTCGCAAGAGGAAGTCTTGCGTTCGTCGCCTCTTTCGACGTCTTTGTGCATTTCGAACCGAGGCTCGTCTATTGGTATTTGCGTCAAATCATGCCGCTCTTGAGACCCGGGGGCATCGGCTTGATCCACTATGCCTCGGTCGTGTCGCCGATCGGGTGGCGGCAATTCGAAGCCGATCTCGAAGGAAACGTGAAACAACGAACGTCATTTTGCGCTTTCGGAACCATGTGCCCGCAACTCATGGAGCAATTCTTGAAAGCCCTTGACCTTCAGGTGATTTCATCAGATGTTGGCGTGATTCCTCGAGATGCGATTGCGGTGTTTCGGAAAACCGCTTCGAACACCGCGGGGTCCTAGGTTCGGCCTGCCATAGCTCTTCTGCATCGTGTCTCGCCGCCGGAGCTGTCCCCCGGCCCAGTCCTGGCGAAGCGATGGACGGGGAGCGGTCATCACGATATGAACATACGGGGACTGACGAGATTCCGCTCGAGGTTACGCAAGCTCTGGCCTCGTCCGCGTCCGTTCGGGCTGATTTTGCTCTATCATAGAATCGCGTCCCTGCCAACAGATCCGCAATTGTTGAGTGTGACGCCCGAGCGGTTCGCCAGCCAGATGCAACATGTTTCGCGGCATTACGAAGTGGTCAGCCTTGAGGAGCTCGTGAGCCGGCTGCACCGCGGTCGGCGATCTTCACGGGTGATCGCGGTGACGTTCGACGACGGCTACAGAGACAACCTCCTCACCGCCAAACCGATTCTGGAATCCTGCCGGGCGCCGGCGACGGTCTTTGTCTCGACCGGAAACTTAGACGGTCAGGCGGAATGTTGGTGGGATGAGCTTGAGCGTCTGTTTCTCCATCCCTCGTCACTGCCCCGTTTTCTTCAGCTGAAGATCGACGGGCGTCTGTTCGAATGGACGCTGGGCGACGATGCAGGATACCGCCAGGAAGATTTCATGTCCCATCGTTCTTGGACGGTGCTGCGAAGCGACGACCCTACGAACCGCCATCGAGTGTACCGCGCACTGTGCCGCCTCCTGCGGCCGCTTAATGAGCAGGCGCGAGAGCAGACACTCCACGCGCTGCGTGTCTGGGCAGGAGGAGGGCGCCAGAATAGCCTCGGCGGTCATCTCATGCTGACAAGGGACGAGGTCGAGCATCTTGCGGAAGGACCGTACGTCAAGGTGGGTGCGCATACGGCAAGTCATCCCGTGCTCGCCTGCCTGCCGCTTGCCGGTCAACGCGAGGAAATCGGATCCAGCAAGAAATCCCTTGAGGATATTCTCGGCCAGTCTGTTGACGGGTTTGCCTATCCGTACGGGACTCGGTCGGATTACACCGAAGACACGACCGCACTCGTCAAGGAAACCGGGTTTTCCTTTGCCTGCTCGAACTTTCCTGACACAGTCAGCGCAAGATCGGATGTGTATCAGTTGCCCCGCTTCGTCGTGAGAAACTGGGACGACGCACGGTTTGTCCGAGCGCTCACCTCGTGGTGGGAGGGCGGTGCAGGAGAGGAGGCGTGTGGTCACTGACCGGCTCAAGCTCTTTGTCAGGAAGTTATTGGCGATGGGCGGAATGGAGCTTCGTCGGATTGCCCCTGTTTCCGCAGCTAGGACGAGGAATTCGTTGCTGCAGCTGCTGGAGCAGGCGCGCTCGGTTGGATTCTCGCCGCGCACGGTCATTGATGTCGGGGCTGCGTACGGATCATTCACTCGCCTGTGCCATGGCGTGTTTCCCGGCGCGCACTATCTGCTCATCGAGCCGCTCGATGAATACCGTTCACTGTTGGAACAAGTGACGCACTCCATTCCTTCGAGCCGCTACAGGCTTGGGGCGGCCTGTGCCCGGAATGGGCAGCTGGAGATCAATGTGCATCCCGACTTGGTCGGCTCCTCGCTCTACCGCGAGGTTGAAACGGGAACGGGGGTGAATGGCGTGCCTCGCAGCGTGCGGGCGGTGACTGTGGACGCCGTCGT
>DASTJX010000013.1:0-3292 GCA_035716265.1 Nitrospira sp. | reverse complement strand
CGTGGGGGGAAGCATTGGACCGCATCGCAGGAGAGTTTACCAGGATCACCACGCAACATGGCCCGGACGCCCTGGCGACTATCTCGTCCAGCCGCGGCACAAATGAAGAGAATTATCTTTTCGGCAAATTTATGCGCTGTGTGATCGGGACGAATCATATCGATAACTGCGCGCGGGTCTGCCACAGCGCGACCGTGAGCGGCATGATGGAAACGCTGGGAGCGTCTGCGGCCACCAACTCGATCAGAGATCTCGATCTGGCTAAGTTGATTCTGGTTGTCGGAGCCAATCCCACTGAATCGCATCCGGTACTCGGTGCGCGCATCACCCAGGCCCATCGGCGGGGGATTCCCTTGATCGTCATAGATCCACGGCGCACGGAATTGGCCCGCCTGGCTGATCTCCATCTACAATTGGAGCCGGGCACCAATGTGGCGTTATTGAATGGGATAGGGCATGTGATCGTCGAAGAAGGACTGATCGACCGAACGTTCATCAGCGAAAGAACGCAAGGCTTGGAGGAATGGATCAAAGTCGTCGCTGATTACCCTCCCGAAAAGACCGAACAAATTACCAGTGTGCCTGCTCGTCTCATTCGTGAAGCCGCCCGCCGATTTGCCTTGAGCGGTGCGTCGCTTTCGGTGCATGGACTGGGCATGACCGAGCATCGGTGGGGCAGCCACGGCGTCATGTCGCTGGTGAATCTTGCATTGGCCACGGGAAATATCGGTAAGCCTGGAACCGGCATCAATCCGCTCCGAGGTCAAAATAATGTGCAAGGCGCCTCGGATGTCGGCTGCCTTCCTGCGTATTTTGCGGGTTACCAGCCCTTGGATGATCCGGGACTGGCAGTGCTGCATCACCGGATCACAGGGCGTCCATTGCCCGCGAAGCGTGGGATGAAAACGCCGGATATGTGGGACGCGGCGATTGCCGGCCGACTCAAGGGACTCTGGATCATCGGCTATGACGTCGCGCAAACCGATCCGAATTTAAAAAAAGTTCATCAGGCCCTTCGCAACGTCGAGTTTCTTGTCGTCCAGGACCTGTTTATGAGCGAGACGGCCAAATTGGCGACGCTCGTTCTTCCCGCCGCCTCCTTTTTGGAAAAGGACGGGACGTTTACAAATCTCGAACGGCGCATACAGAGAATTCGCAAAGCCGTCGATCCACCTGACGGCATTCTTCCAGAGTGGCAGGTCGTCTGCGAGGTGTCGGCACGGATGGGCTATCCGATGACGTACACTCATCCATCTGAGATCATGGACGAGATCGCCGAGCTTACCCCGATGTTGGCAGGCGTGTCCTATGAGCGGCTGGACAATCATGCCGGACTCCAGTGGCCGGTGCTATCACCGACCCATGCCGGCACGGAATTGATGCATGAGCACGCATTCCCGCAGGGAAAAGCTCGCTTTGTGGCCGTCGACTATTTGCCGCCTGGCGAAGCGGCAAGCACACACTTTCCGTTCATCCTGACGACCGGCCGCATTCTTCAGCATTACAACTGCGGAGCGCAAACCCGCCGAACAGCCATTATGGACCTCGTCGACGCGGATGTGTTGGAAATGCACCAGATCGATATGGAGCGTTTGGAGCTGGTTGATGGTGCAACCGTCCGATTGGTGAGCGCCCGTGGCGAAGCGCTCCTTCCGGCGGTGACAAGCACACGAGTACTGCCTGGTCATCTCTTCACGAGCTTTCACTTTCCCGACTCAACCGTCAACGATCTGCTCTCGTCCAGCGCAGACGAAAGCTCGAAGTGTCCCGAGTATAAGGTGTCCGCGGTTCGGGTGGAGCCGGTTGCTCGCGATGCCGCAGACAGCGCTGAGCTGGGACGTTTTCGACACCGATTGATTGTGTGAACGCACGGAAGCGCACGGCGGGCTCATCGCCGAGACCGTCTCGTGTCTCTTGACGGGCATCTTGCTCAGAGCTGGTGAGGGCAGCAGTTCGGCGTTCAGAACGCGGTCCGGCCGGTCTGTGGTCGGATGAAGCGGTGATCGAACTCTTGAGCGGCGAAAGCCGGAAGTCTTGTTGCGTGGGGCAGTCCGAGATCGGCGTGCCGCGACGTCGCTCAACCGGACGACCTCGCCGGCAAAATCACACGGCGAGCGGCGTCGTCGAACGGCAGTTTGCGTACAGCCAACACGGGACAGGTGCTGTGTCGTAACACCGCTTCGGTGACGCTTCCTGCCACGAGATGCGAAAGGCCTCGGCGGCCATGGGTGCCCATGACGATCAGATCGCTGGCTGACGTCTGGACGTATTCGAGGATGGTATCGGGGGGCATTCCTCCACGGATACATGTCTTCGTGATGATTCCCGCTTTCGATAAGCTGGCCGACAGATCCTCCAAGGCCTGGGCGATCCGCTTTCGCTTTTTTTCTCGGTCATCTGCATGCTCGAAGGTGAAATCGATCCCATAATAGACGGGTTCTAAGACGTGCAGTAATTCGACAGACGCCTGTGACTGCTTCGCCACCACGGCAGCATATTCCAAGGCATCCAAGGAGCAATCGGACAAGTCAGTCGGGACAAGAATACGCTTGATGCTGATGTCCTCTTCCGTTGGCACATCGTCCCTGAGTGCATGGACGGCCAGCACGGGACACGGTGCAGAGCGTATCACCCGTTCTGCGGTGCTTCCCAGCAACACATGGGCTAATCCTGCCTTCCCCCTTGTGCCTACGACGAGCAGATCAGCGTCATCGGACTGCGCTGCGGCGATCACTTCTTCACTTGGAATACCCCTCGCAATTCTGGTTGTCGCCACGATCCCGCGCCTGCCTGTCCGCTGCTTGAACTCCGCCAGTCTATTGGAGGCATCATCCATACGATCGGTCAGGTACTGTTTATTGACGGCATATTCTGGATTCATGCCGGGCGGGAACTCGAGCACAGTCATGACCGTCAGGGGAATCTTCCAGGAAGCAGCCAAAGCGCAGGCATACTCCTCTGCACGACGAGCCCAATCTGAAAAATCAGTGGCCAAGAGCAGACGCTTGATGGATGTCGGTTTCACAAGACGATGTCTTTTCTTGCTCGTTGGCGTAGAAGCGGAACCGTGAGTACGGCGCATCCCGCCGTCCGTACGACCTTGTCGGCGGTCGCTCCAAAAAATAGTTTGTCCATGCTATCTGACCGGCCGCCATAACTGCCGAGAACGATCAAGTCGGTCCCCTCTGCACGGGCAAACCTTGCAATCTCAACAAACGGCGTGCCTTCCACCACGATGCGCCTGATCGACTGATGATGTGGTTGTGACTTGAGGAGCTCTCTCGCTTTCAGC
>DASTJX010000012.1:0-2125 GCA_035716265.1 Nitrospira sp. | reverse complement strand
GAGGTCCTCCGGACAACCAGGCACGAGTTGCCACGTAAGCTCCGCATTCATCGCCGCTTGGAGAAAGGCCACTTTGGTGGGATCACGAACGAGGAAATAGAGTCCAGGAGCCAGGCCATCGATGCGATGGACGAACAGCATGAGATGAACCGCCGGCTCGTACGGCCAGCAATCCCAAGGCATCGGGCGAACCGATTGCGCCAATTCGACACGAGGCATGACGCGATGGAGCATGTGGAAGAACGTGGCAGCGGAAATTGAGGTTGCCGCATCGAACGCGACGGCACTGCGCCGTTGCCGGATCATCTGTCCTGCCGACACCTGTCCATCCGGAGCAGACCCGCCGCGCGAATGTTTGGCACCCTCAAGCTCGATCGTCACCTCGTCTGCTTTCGTCTTCCAGGTGGACTCGGCCGCCGTATCGATGATGTCCCAGTGCACACCATGCTCCTGGCTTAACCGGTTCGCTTTCCCGAACCATGTGGTCTTCACCACCTGCTTGACGGTGGTTGGATCAAGAAATAACGGGACAGGGGGATGACCGGAATTCTGTACTCTCGGCCAGATGGCTAGGAGACAATCGGGATGCTCAGGTTCCCCGTCCATGAAATCTTCGGCCCGGTCTGTTCCCAGCAACGTCGCCACGGTATTGTGATCGCACCCGTCCAGGAGAACTGCCTGCCACCCCAACGTCGAAGCGGCAATACGCGCCGTGCCGATGGCATGTCCCACATCATGATGACAATACCGGAACGCCCGTTCGCCGTACTTCCAAGCTTCTCGCCAGTGTACGGATGTCAGCCCCAACAAAAAAGTATGAGCAGGAAACCGACGGAGCAAGGCCGCCAACGCCTCTGCCGACGCCTCCGCGCGCAATTCCAGCGCATGTTCCTTCGGCGCATAATGATACAAGCCGGACGGCCCATTCAGACCCTCGAGTGAGGGCAGTACCACATACCCTTCGGTCGGATGGAGATTGCCGGAAGAGGGATTACTGCGCAGTGCCCATTCCGATTCGCCTGCCCGCTTCCAAGCGGAGAGAGCCAAGGCAAACTCAAAAAATCTCGAAAGACTGCCCAGCGTCACGGGGTGAGGCGACACCGCCTCCCGCTCGAAGATGGCGGAATAGGACGGCGAGACCGGGACATGCTCAGGGCTGAGCAGCGGCAACGCCGTCAGTCGCGCTCCGAGGTACCGACGGAAAGGATCGGGTTGGTTCGCCCAGTCCAGATAGCCCAGTGCGCGGGCATACCGATTGAAATGATGCTTCGTTTGGAGATGATACTGGATGATCTGATCGACGGGATCGGTCCTCTCTTCTGTTGACCGATTGACTTCCATACCGTGTCTTCCAGTGTACAAAGCCACGTGTAGAAAAGTAAACGCAGCGTTGCTGAGTTGCGAATGGCGCTCGTGCAACGCTACACTCGACGTGTTGCCGTTCGACGGTAGGACCGCCTCATGCAATTCGACGCCGCACTAGCCGCACAGACCGCATTTCACAACGCACAGGGCGAACTCGGCGCGGACTGGGAGACGGCCGTGTCACTCGAAGAGGCTTTTTCCTCCCAGGCAGGCGGCGCGGCCAGAGACGCGTATGAGGCCCTCTTGAATCTCGCTCAAAGCCATCCGGGCGCCCACTCCTTTCAGGCTTTTTGTATCTATATGACGTGGCAACAGGTCACGGAAGAAACCGTCTCTCGCCACTTCCACACCGGTCTCCGGCTTTGCGAGCACTTTCTCGCCTCACTGGACGGGAAGCGACCCGGTGACGTCGAACAGATCCGTGAGTTGCGGGAGTCGTTCCGGGCGGGGTTAGGGATGGAGGAAGAGGACGACTTGCAAGTGGAATACAGACGAGATACGCCAAAGGGCGGCGATTAACTCCACGATCAGACATGGCTGAGAGTCACAAGCATCGCGCGAGAATTTTTCTGCACCGGGGAGACCTCACACAGGCAAGAGCGGCCTGGGAGGCAGCGGTGGTAGACGATCGCCGGGCGGACAATCTACAGGAACTGTCGAATTCGCTCGGCAACCTCGGCAACGCCTGCGCGCTCAGCCAAGACTACGACGCCGCAGAGCGATGTTACCGTGAAGTGCTGGATATCCAGCGAACGCACCA
>DASTJX010000011.1:0-21155 GCA_035716265.1 Nitrospira sp. | reverse complement strand
CGGCCGTCGCCTTGCTGCTGTTCATCGGCGGCATGAGCAAATCCGCTCAAGTTCCTTTCCACATCTGGCTGCCTCGATACCTCTATGCGCCGACTCCCGTCACGGCGCTGTTGCACGCGGGCATCATCAACGCCGGAGGCTTTCTCATCAACCGGCTTGCGCCGCTGTTCGGTCTGAGTTCCACAACCCTGCATATCGCCTTTCTCATCGGCACGCTGACCGCGGTACTGGGAGCCTCCATGATGCTGGCGCAGAACGACATCAAGAACATGCTTGGGTTTTCGACGATCGGCCAGATGGGCTACATGGTGATGGAATGCGGCTTGGGCGCGTTTTCTCTGGCCGTATTCCATTTGATTGCGCACGGATTGTTCAAGGCCACCGTGTTCTTGAACTGCGGCAATGTCATCGGCAAAGCGCGACAAGAACCGCATTACCCTCACGCGAACCATGACACGCACGAAGAAGGCTACTCGCCCCTGACGTGGTTCACCGGTTTTTTTACGACTCTGTTGATTCCGCTGCTCATCCTCTTGCTCACCCACGGCATCCTGGAGATTCCTCTGCTGGAAGCGCAAGGCACTGTGATCTTCCTGTTTTTCATTTGGGTCACGTCGTCGCAGGCCATTCTCACGCTGACCCGGTTGCGCGCCGTGGCTTCATGGAAAGTATCCGCCGCGATGTTGCTGACGCTCTTGTTCGTTGTCTTCGTGTACCTCTTCGCCGTCGAGTCGTTTACCGCTTTCTTGTACCCGGATCCCCAGGAAGTCGCCTTCTACTTTAAGGCGGCGGAACTGCCCGGCCGCCTGTTCGACATGATGATCGGGGCGACCACGCTCGTCATCGTCATCGGCTGGTGCTATGTCTACATGAACGCCCACGGCCGGTCGTTGCCGTTGCCGGCCTGGATCGAGAACATCGGGATCAAGCTCTATGTGCTGTTCTTGAACCGACTCTATGTGGATGAAGGAGGCCAGCGATTGGAGCAGGCCCGCCTATCTCTCTTTCAACGGCCTGAGAAGCATGCAGAGGAACGGGCGTGATGCGTGCCCGCTTGACGAACGACAAGACACCGTATAAATGGTAGCCCGCCGGCTTAGGGGGCTCTGAGACGTTCGTACCGTTCCCGGTAGGGCGACGCATGGACCGTTGCACAGGGGAATGAGGTGTTCATGACGTTCACGCTGTTCGTCCCCCTTCTCCTGCTGGTTGCGACCGGCCTGGTGCTGATCGGCTCGGACAGTTCCCGCCATGCACGCGCGAAGATGGCTGCCTATCCCATTGGCGGCGCCTTTTTAACCGCCATCGCGACCCTGTTTCAGGTCACGACCGACGGCCCCATCACACTCCAGTTTTACGATCTCTCGTCGGTCGGGACCTTTGCCATTCCCATCGGCTTTTATATCGATCGGTTGAGCGCGGTCATGATGACCCTGATCACCGGCGTCAGTGTCGTCATTTACACTTACTCGATCGGGTACATGTACCAGGACGGTCATGCCCGCCGGTATCTGGCCATGATCTGCCTGACAGATTTTGTTCTGATCTGCATGGTCGCCAGTTCCAATCTCATGATGCTTTTTCTCTTCTGGCAGGTTCTCAGCTATCTGCTCTACGTGCTCGCGCACAATCATGCTCATGCCGGGACGCTGACCGGAGCCTTCAAAACCTTTGCCGTGCTTCGCGTGGCGGACACGGCGTTTCTCGCCGGTATCGCGCTCGCTTACCAGCTGTACGGCACGCTCGAATTCCACGACCTGTTTGTTCGAGCGGCCGAAACGCGAATCGGCTTGCCGCTCGGGTTCGGAATGGAAATCAGTGGAGCCACGGCCGTGACATTCCTGTTCTTCGTCGGGGCGATGGGAAAGTCGGCCCAGTTCCCGATCCATTTCTGGCTGCCGGGGTCGCTCTTCGCTCCGACGCCCGTGCACGCGCTGCTGCACGCCGGCATCATCAACGCCGGAGGGTTCTTAATCAACCGGCTGGCTCCCCTCTTCGCGCTCAGTTCGACGACGCTGCATGTGGCCTTCGTGATCGGGACTCTGACAGCCATCCTGGGCGCGACGATGATGCTGGCCCAGAACGATATCAAGAAGACGCTGGGATTTTCGACGATCGGTCAGATGGGCTATATGATCATGGAGTGCGGGTTGGGCGCTTTTTCACTCGCCGTGTTTCATCTGATCGCGCATGGATTGTTCAAAGCTACGGTGTTCTTGAACTGTGGGAATGTCATTCACAAGGCCAGGCAGGAGCCGCATTTTCCTCATGTGGACCGTCAAATAGATGAAGAGGGGTCGTCCCGTCTGACATGGGTGACCGGATTCGTCACCACGCTGTTGATCCCGCTGTTCATCCTGTTGCTCACGCACGGGGTCCTACGCATTCCCTTGCTCGAATCGCAAGGCACGGTCATCTTCCTGTTCTTCATCTGGATAACGTCGTCTCAGGCCATCCTGACGTTGACGAGGCTGCGGCAGGTGGCCTCCTGGAAGGTCTCGGCTGCGATGCTGACCACCCTGCTGTTTATCGTCTTCGTCTATCTATTTGCCGTCGAGTCCTTCACGGCATTTCTCTATCCCGATCCGGACGAGGTCGCATTCTACTTCAAAGCCGCCGACCTTCCCGACTGGCTCTTTGACTTCATCATCCTCGGCGCCACGATCCTCATGATGGCCAGTTGGTCTTACCTGTACATGACCGCCCACGGTCGCACCGTCCGGATGCCAGGGTGGATCGACAACATGAGAATTCGACTCTACTTGCCTTTCATGAATCGCCTGTATGCGGACGAACTCCACCAGCTGCTGGCGGATACCCTCATGCGGTGGGTCCACCAATTCGATAAACGAGAACGGGGCTGGTCGCGATGATGGACGGAACTCTCCTCTCGTGGCTATTGGCTGCTATTCCCTTACTGGGAGCACTTGGCGGCCTTCTCTTCCGGCCGAACGCCGAGCGCGTGAAATTTTCTTCCATCCTCTGGGCCGCCGTGAGCTGTGCATCAATCATGGGCTTCGCCGGATACCTGGCGATGCCGCCCGAAGGGTTCCTGCCACTCTACCTGTTGCCACTGACGGCTGTGATTTCCCTGCTCGCGCAGCCGGCTCATGATGATTATCGTCAATCCTGCATCATGACCCTGGTGTTTCTCGGACTGGGCTTGACCGTGCTGACGAGCTCTCCGCTGGTCGGCAATCTCGCTTTGGTGTTGCTGCTAATCCTGGTTGCGAGCCTGCTCTACCGCCACCACAGCGCCCTTTGGCCGATGTCTTGGTGGGGCATTGGGACCTATGGCCTCGGTGCCTCCTGCGCCCTGGTGGCGGTCGTCGCTGGTCCACCGGTTTCTTCCGCCGCATCTCTGGTGACCTGCGCGGTTCTTTTGCCTCTGATGCCATTCCACGACGGCCACCTCACCGCATTGACACGGTTGCCTGGCAGCTTGCCCGCATTCATTGTCGTTCTACTTCCCATAGCGGGTCTGCACACGCTTTCAACCATTCTGCAGACGGTTCCGGACGTCGTCGCATGGACCGTGAGTGTCTTCGCCTTACTGGGAGTGCTCTACGGCGCGCTCAAGGCGCTGGCGCAGTCGCGCGTACGGCTTCTCCTCGCCTATGGCAGCCTTTCGTTCTTTTCGATGCTCTGGTGGTTCGTGGCGGCGACGCGAACCGCGACTCCACGAGCGGCCCTCATGGCTACCACGGTCGGCCTCGCGACGAGCGGACTCTTGATCGCATGGCAGGTCGTCCGAACCAGATATGGAGATGACATCGATCCACAAGCCGTCAGCGGCCTGGCATCCGGCATGCCGCGATACGCGGTGCTGCTGTCCTTGCTGGCGTTGGCGGCAATGGGCCTGCCGCCTTTCGGCGTCTTTGCCGGATTTATGGGGCTGCTGTTGCACGCGCCTTTTCCCTCGACCGTCGGCCTCTTCATCACGCTGCTCGCCTGGCTCGCCGCATCCTGGTACATCATGCAGATGGTACAGCGTCTGCTGTTCGGCATTCGACGGCAGGAGCTGCGTTACACGGACGTGCTCACGACGGAGCTGGCGTCGCTCGTCATGGCCGTCGTGGTCCTCCTGGCCCTGGGTCTGGCCCCGGCAACGCTCTTTGCGCCTGGCCTGACCGGCTCTGAGACAGTTTCTGTGAGGGAAGCGTCGACGTGGAACAGGTAGACCGAACGATCGACATCCAAACCAGACGAATGGAGCTGCGCGGCATCGTGAAGCTCGCCGGCGAAGTCATCGCTCGGTATTGGCCGATGCGGACGTTCGTGCACCACAATCCGCTTCACAGCCTCGAATATCTCCCGTTCGAGGAAACGGTCCGTCGAGGCAAGCAATTCATGGGGGGGAATGGCTACCTTCCGAGCCGCATGTACCGACAGTATCTCCGTTCTGGTCGGATCCAACTCCAGCACCTCGATGAGGCTCTGAGTGCGCGCGTGCAAGGCAAGGAGGTGGTCGTGGGTTCCCGCGTGGTGACGCACGGGGAGGTTCTCCGCGCCTGTCTCACTGAGGGCCTGTGCGCAGCCGTCGTCGAACCGCTGGACAATCAGCTGCCCGATGACTCCCTGGGCATGGTCGAGCGGCTGGCGGGACGGCTCGAGTCTGTCTTGACCGTTCCGGATTTGGCAGAGAGGATCCGGGGCATCGTGGAAAGCGGCGAAAACGCCTTGGGCCAGTGGCTCACCCTCTCGCACTGGTGCGATGACACGCTCGGCACCCGCATTGTCGGGCAGATCAACGACCAGATGATTAAGTGGTGCGAGGCATTTCTCGACGAGGGTCATGCAACATGGGCCATGCCCGAACGCGAAAAGGGTTTCTACAAAGCCTGGAAGGACATTGCTTCTCACGAATGGTCCCCCTGCGGCATCGCGGACAGCAAACGAAAGATTGCGCAGCTGCCAGACTACCCCGAGGATGCGCTCCTCGAACATTTAGACGCGCTCGGTATTCCTGCACGACTCAGACAAGATTACCTTTCGCTGCAACTGACAGCGCTCCCTGGCTGGGCCGGGTTCATTAAATGGCGTGAAGAGGAGCGCGATTACCCATGGCAGCAGGCCTATCCCGTTGGGCTCGTCAAATACCTCGCCATTCGTCTGTGGTACGCGCGTGAACTCGTGCACAAGGCCTGTAGCGGCCACCTAGGCATCGAAGGACGTTACGATGCGGTGGTGGCGTACATGCGCAGCCATGCCGAAGAATATTATTTGCGCCGTCAGCGGGTCGCCGGTCGTTTGCCGGCCCTCTATGCGGAGGAGGTGGACCGGCTGGCTCATCAGAAAGGCGGCGGCTGGAAGACCGTACTCGATCGGTATAGGGCCGAAGTGGTGCCGCGCCAGGAGGCCGCCACTCGTCGCGGGGCGGCACGGAAGCTATTGGCGTTGGGCCGTGGCCTGGAGATCGATCCGGAACAGCTCCTCGAAACGGCTCCGCAAACCCTACGACAGCTTGTCGAGTGGCTCGAGGCCTTTCCAGAATCGGATCACGGTCCGGTTTGGCTGAAAGCGTTCGAGGCCGGATATCAGGAGCGTCTGCTGGAAGAGCTGCGGGCGAAGACTCGCGAAGCCGACCTCCCGAGCGCGACTCGTCCGTATTCGCAATCAGTCTACTGTATCGACGTGCGATCGGAGCCGTTTCGCCGTCATCTCGAATCGACGGGCCCCAACGAGACGTTCGGCTTCGCCGGCTTCTTCGCCGCGTTCATTCGCTATCGGGCTTGGGGCAAAGAGCATGACACCGAACAATTTCCGGTCATCATGCGGGCGAAGAATGAAGTCCGGGAAATTCCCCGGAGCTATCTCGACCATCGGGTGTCGAAACACAAGGCGCGTGCCAAATGGGTCCGCGCCGGGCACACGCTGCTGCACGATTTGAAAGAAAACGTCGTTACACCGTACGTCATGGTGGAATCGTTGGGATGGTTTTACAGTCTTCCTATCTTCGGAAAAACCTTGGTCCCCTCGCTGTACCGGCGTTGGACGGGGTGGTTGAGGCGGCTGTTTGTGCCGTCAATTGCGACCACGCTCACTGTCGACAAGCTGGCGCCGCAAGACACGACCGAGATGCTGGTCGCAGACCAGCAGGCCCTGGTCCGAAAAGCGCTCCAGGAACGGCTTGAACTGCGGGCATCCCGCATCACCCCCGGACTGGTGGAGGTGTTGCGCCAACGGGCGCTGACCGGCTCAAGCGAGCACGACGAGGCGGTGATTGAAGCGGCGCGCCGCGCCGGTCTGTCGGCGGATGCCCTGCAGAACTTTGTCGAGATCCTGCGCCGCGACTACGACTTGAACGCTCGATCGGCATCGCGCCAAAAAGAACGGATCACCCGAACGGGATTCACCCTCGAGGAGCAGGCGCTGACCGTCGATACCGCCCTCCGCATGATGGGCCTGACCAAAACCTTTGCGCGTCTCGTGCTCTTCTGCTCGCATGGCAGCACCTCCGATAACAATCCGTACGAATCGGCGCTCGACTGCGGCGCCTGCGGAGGTAACGAAGGCAAGCCGAATGCCCGCGTCCTCACGATGATGGCCAATAATCAAAAGGTGCGGGAACGGCTGAGCAAGGGCGGGATTGATATCCCCAGTGACACGCACTTCCTGGCCGGGCAGATGGACACGACGACCGATGAGGTACAGCTGTTCGACCTCGAGGACGTGCCTCCGACGCATCGTGCCGACCTGGCCCGACTGCAAGAGGATCTCAGGGAGGCCTCCGCGTTGACAAGCCTGGAACGCTGTGCGCGCTTTCCCGACGTGCCGCAGTCCCTCGCGGAGCGACAAGCCGAAAACCACGTTCGCCGTCGCAGTGCCGACTGGAGTCAAGTTCGTCCGGAGTGGGGCCTTTCCGGCAACACCGCGTTTCTCATCGGCCGTCGGGACCTGACGAAGGGGTTGAACTTGGAAGGCCGGGTCTTCCTCCACTCATACGACTACCGTGAAGACCCGACGAACCGATTGTTGGAAGTGCTATTGACGGCTCCACAGGTCGTCGGCCAGTGGATCAACATGGAGCATTATTTTTCTGCAGTCGACAATGATGTGTACGGCAGCGGAAGTAAAATTTATCACAATGTGGTGGGTCGGCTCGGCATTATGTCCGGTCCCTGGAGCGACCTTCGGCTGGGTCTGGCGAGACAAACGGTCATGAACGGCTCAATGCCATATCATGAGCCCATGCGGCTTCTCACCCTGATTGAAGCGCCTCGCGAGCGGATCGAGAAGCTGATCTCTCGGCATGAAGTGCTCCAGCACTATTACCATAACGAATGGGTGCATCTCGTCGCCTTAGACCCTGAGGATACAGTATGGTATCGATATCACCCGAAGGGAATATGGCACGTCATTCCGTAAGATGCCTCTGGACGAGAGTGCGGCATATACTGTCTGAGTGGGCGCGCGAAAGGAGTCTGTGAATGGGCCTCATACTGCATCCCATGAAGGAAATTCGAGTGATCGTGGCCGGTGAGCAGCGGGCCTTTGTGACCGATTTGCTGGACCGTGTCAATGCCACGGGATATACGATCATAGGCAATGTGTCCGGCAAGGGTCATCACGGTGTCCGTGAGGCGCATTTCATGTTTAGTGAACAGGAAAGCCTCGAAATGATTATGACGGTGGTGCCCCAGGAAAAAGTCGAGCCGATTTTGGCAGGTCTGCGGCCGCTGTTTGAACGGCATTCAGGGGTGATGTTCGTTGCCGATGTCGCCGTGAGCCGTCAGGAATATTTTGCGAAAAACAAACAGGCCTGACCAACGTCTCCCTTCCCCTGCGCCACTGCCCTTGTCTTCACGACAGCAAGTTGTCTACAATGGCACGTTATCGCCGGCTGAAGAGGTGCTCTCGTGAAGGGGCTTCGATTCGAACGTATCGGTCAGGGCCGTTACTATGATGTGGTGTTCCATCTCGGCAGCACCTACGTGCCCGTCAGCGATGAAACGATTGAAGAGCTCAAAGCGCAGAGTTTACTTCCTGCCGAGCGGTTTCTAGATCTTCTCATCGACCGTGTCGGGTACTCATCCTATCTGAAGGATCAGATCCGCAAAGAGTTGAAGAGCTCGGGCGATCCGGTGACACAGATCACCGTCCTCCAAGGCGCCATCCGCGAACTCTAACGCCTGCTGAAATTTCCTCTCGCTGCGTTCTCAGACCTCCGTCCGCCTCGACGTACATACAACAGTACGCCTCAGCGCCCAGCGCTCCTGCGGCCTTGCGAGAGATCATTTTGAGCAGGCTCCGGATCACGTCTCTGTTTCGCTGCAGTCTTGTCGCCAACGGTTTTGAACGCCTGCACCGATCGCAAGCAACTTCATCATGCCTCCGGTGTTTCTTCGTTGACTACCTGTTTGAGCAACGGTCCGTCTGAGCTTCCTCGGTTCAACTCTCAATGAACGGTCTGGATTCAAACCGTCCTTCTTCTCTTTTATAGCCCTAACAGACACGGAGAGAGGATCGCTGGGCTCGCGGCGACATGCGAGGGGTTACAGGGTCTTCTCACTGCGTTCGCCAAAGGAGATGGCGAGCACTGTCCGAAGTTCATTTCGGACGAAGTCTTGAATGGAACGAGGTGCGCAGCCAAGCAGTGAGAGGACCATGCGGTCTAACCCATCGCCGGAGCCCGCAAGCCCAGTGATCTTCTCTACGTGTCCCACGTCCCCCCTTCCTTGTAGAGATTATTCATGATCTCGTTTTTCTTCTGGGGGTCCTGCTCGTACTTGATCGCCTTGGTGTAGTTCTCAATCGCCAGCTGCACTTTTCCTCGGCTGGCATAACACTTCGCGACCCCGAGATAAGCCCTCGCATTCTGCGGATCGGCACGAAGGGCCTGATTGAAACATTCCATGGCCTCTTCCCGATGACCCCGATCGAACAGCATCCAGCCGAGAGCGGAATGAGCGGGTGCCAGGTCACGATTCGACTCGATCGCAGCCCGGTATTCTTTCATCGCGAGATCGGGCCGGTTTTTGTCTTCATACAACCCTCCCAGCGCAAAATGCACCTCTGCATCCCTCGGGTTCAATCGGAGCGCCTCCTGATATTCCAAGAGCGCCGCCTGCACCTTCCCCTGTTCCGCAAGCGCGCAGGCCAAATTGGCATGAGCCACGGCATCGCCCGGGTTGAGCTTGATCACTTCGCGATATTGCGGGATGGCCATCTCCAATCGTCCTTGCTCCTGGTACGCCACACCGAGGTTGGTTCTGGCCGGAACATAGTCCGGATCGAGCCTCACCGCCTCCCGGTACTCTTTGATCGCCATCTCGACGTGGTTTGCGCGTTCATGGATCTGCGCAAGAAAATAATGCGGGTAGGCCGATTGCGGTGCGAGTTTCGCCGCTGTTCGGTAGGACTGCATCGATTGTTCAGACTGACCCGATTGGGACAGGAACAATCCCATCACCAGATGGGCACTGGGTTGATCGGCATGGCGGGTTACGAGTCCGTCGACCCAGCTTTTCACTTGCGCAATGTCGTCCGGCTCCTGGAGCGAGAGCGCGTGGCTGCTCCAGGCTTCGCCAAATCGCCCTTTGATCAACTGCACCACGTTGAGCGCAAAATGTGGTCGAGGATCCCGCCGATCCGTCGACTTCGAGTGGCGCGCCCAAGCGAGCGCCTCCCGTGCCGCCTGTTCCCAGTCACCACCCAACAGGGCCGTTTCACAGCTGAGTTCGTGCTCGGTCATGGGAGAGGGAAACACGTTATCTGGTCAGCGTATCTTCGATATCCGGAGAAGTCGCGTGCACATGCATGCCGAGCACGGGATAGCGCTCGGTGAGTTTCTGTTTCATCAGCCAGGCAATATTCCGGTAGGACCAGTGCCCTTTGACCCCCGAACGAAGCTTGGCGATATACTCCGCTTCCGCAAAATCCATCTTGAACAGACAGCGAACCTTGAACCCGAAGGGGGTGGCGTAGAGGGCCGCCTCTCCGTTCACTTTCTTCAGCTGCTCAATATCCACCCTCACCGCATCCATCGCCTGCCGATATTCATCGTCGAGACGTGCCTCGATCAGGGGTGCCGGGACATCATACCCATGGGTTGTGGTGAAATTCTGCTGGATCTGCTGACAGCGCCGATGGCGGTGCATATCCCGCCAGCCGCCGATATCCATCAGAACATCGAACGTGAACGCATACCCGCTGCGGAACTCCTTCGGAAGTTCGTCGTACGGTCCGCGACGGCTCAGTGCGACGTCGATCGTGTCCTGCTTCTGCTTTTCCGTCCAGTCACGGACGACACTCAGAATACGGCGGTAGGGTGCGTGGCTCACACGATACAGTAGTGTCGCGACCGTTTCATCGACAGGATCGTGCGGATCGATAAGTTCGACGGACTCGCAGGTTCCCCACGTATCTGCATCGTCGAGTCCCGTGCCGCGGAGTGCTTCCTTCGCATAGCGGGCCAGATCCGTATAGACAGTGGCCTGATAGTCGTTCGCACGGGCATGCCGAGCGAGCGTGGGAGCCATCGGTTCATTCAGGCCGGCGGTTTGGCCGCAGAGCTCGCCCCAGACGTTCATCGGGGGACGCTGGCAGGCGTCCTTCAGGTCTTCCCCGATCATCCGGAGTTCCGGGAGCTGTGAGGAAAGCAGCCTCGCGATCTGCTTTTCCAGCGTTCGAATGCTTACCACCTGACCAACATTTGTTTTGCACGCGAGAGGCAGTAGGTAGCGCGTGACGTCGAATGCGCGCGCGGCAATCGTCCGCTGATACATATCCGGCTTCATTGAGGCCGGCCGCGGTTCTCGGTCCGACAGATAGGTCACGAGAGGGTCGTGAAGGAGCCGGTAGATTTCTCCCAGGCTCCGAAGTATGCCGTGATAGGTGCCTTCGGTTTCGCTTCCATGAATGGCGTCGGGCACGTACCAGCCGCCGGAGGCAAAGTTTTGGTAGCGACTAGACTTGGCCTGCCCGTCCCACACCGGTTCATCCTCCAACCGGATGGCGGCAAGCTCAGTGATCTCTTCAAAACAGATAATGACATGGCCGAGATCGGCGATCGAGGCATGCCCGTAGTCGAAGTAAAACTGCTCCCAGAACTTCTCAGAGGAATGCCCATGCACCCATTTAATGCTCTGTTCGATCGAGTCGGGAGAGCGGCTGTAGCGCGCCAGCGCATACGCGGACTTCTCCGGTGGCATGGGCGCCACGGCGATGACCCTGCGGGTTGGCCGATCACTGCTCATACGCAGACTCCTGTTCCAAGGAAGCCGGGAGGTTGCGCACTATAGCGCCGCTCGAAGCTCGGCGCAAGAAGCCATGGTCGCGTTGACTTGCCCGCAAAGTCGTCGCTATAGTCCCGCCCACGTTTCAGCCACGCAATGAAGGAAGCGGGATGCGCAGGTGATCAAAGGCATCAAGGGCGTCAAAGATATTCTCCCAGAGGAGACGCCGCGCTGGCGGTTTATCGAGGAGACCGCCCGTCAGTGGGCGGATCGGTACGGCTTTCACGAAATCCGCATCCCTATTTTCGAAGTCACCACCCTGTTCGCCCGCAGCATCGGCGCCACCACCGACATCGTGGAAAAGGAAATGTACACGTTCTCGGACCGGGACGGAACGTCTCTCACGCTCCGACCGGAAGGAACCGCGGGGACCGTCCGTGCCTTCATCGAACATCACCGAGAGGCTGATCCTCTGCCTCAAAAATATTTTTACATCGGCCCTATGTTTCGCCATGAACGGCCGCAAGCAGGACGCCTCCGTCAATTTCATCAATTTGGCGTCGAATACCTGGGGACCCAGGATCCGAAGGCGGATGTGGACGTCATCGCCCTGCTATGGCGCTTTCTCTCTGATCTGCTTTTGCCTGATCTCACTCTTGAGATCAACAGCCTGGGAACAAGCGCCGATCGAGTAGCCTACCTTCCGGTGCTCGTCGCCTTTTTACAAGGCCGAGTGGACCAATTGTGCGAGAATTGCCGGCGACGGATCGACACGAACCCGCTGCGGGTGCTGGATTGCAAGGTGCCTGGCTGCCGGGCAGCCACTGAGGATGCCCCTCACCTGACTTCATACTTGTCTCCCGAGGCAAAGGACCATTTCGATCAGGTCCTGTCGACACTTTCCGCTCTCCAGATCCCGTTCCGTCTGAATCCACGGCTCGTACGCGGACTCGATTACTACTGCCTGACAGCGTTCGAGATTACTTCCTCCCACCTCGGCGCGCAGAATGCTGTGGGAGCAGGAGGCCGGTATGATGGGTTGGTTCAACTCTTAGGCGGGCAGCCTACGCCTGCCGTGGGATTCGCGGCCGGCCTCGAACGCATCGCAATGATGCTTCCGTCCGAACGCGTTTCAACCGTGCGTCCTTCGATCTATGTGGCCTCGTTCGGTGCCGAAGGTAGTCCAGTAGGACTACGCTTGCTGGATGCTCTCCGTCAAGTCGGCCTCTCAGCCATATCCGACTACCGGGCCACCACATTAAAAGCTCATCTCCGTCAGGCAGACCGTGCAGGCTGCCGGTTTGCCGTCCTGTTAGGCGATGATGAAGCCAGAACGGGGTCCGCTATCGTGCGCGATATGCAATCCAAGGCTCAAGAGACGATTCCATTGACCGATCTTCCTCGCTATTTCGCTGCCCTCAGCAACACTTTTTGAGCCCCTTTTTTCCAATTGACTTCCTGTCTAAAACCCCGTAGGCTCGGGCACCACTAACTTATATAACCAATTGATTCTTAAAAGATCTTCGTGTTAAATTCACACAAACATCCATGGCTACACAGAAACTCGGTCTCCTGTTATCCACAACCCCCTCCCATCCTAGCGTCGAGACCGTGTTGCGACTGGCTGAAGCTGCGCTACGCCAAGGTGTTGAGGTCTATTTGTATCTCATCGATGAGGGCGTAAGAAGCTACACGGACACCCGCTTCCGACGTCTCCTTGATGGTGGGGTCAGAATGTCCGTCTGTGCCTATGGATGCCAACAGCATCGTGTCTCGACGGAACACGTCGACCCACGTGTCTCTCTGTCTGGCCTTGTCGTGCTCTCAGGAATAATCGACCGATGTGATCGCTTTCTCGCATTCACCTAGCAAGAACGAGCGACATGTCCAAACGAGTTGCCGTCGTCATCGCTGAGGACCCGACCAAAACCCATCGACCTGTCGAGGCCTTGCGTATTGCGCTCGGCCTTTGTGCAGGGGACCATGAGACGACGATCATTCTCCTTGGAAATGCTCCCCTCCTGTTGACCGACGAGACGGATGACATCGTTGACGTAGACATCCTTGAAAAGTATCGTCCCTCGTTCAAGCAGCTCCACGTGCCGTTCATCGTGGAATCAGGCCTGAGAGCGGAGAAGTTTCTTGACGGATTTTCCGTGACGAGTCAACCGTCGGACGAGATCCGCACTCTTGTGCAAGCACTCGATCGCACCTTGGTCTTTTCATGAAGAAGACACTCTATCTACTGAGGACAGCCCTGGATCGTGTGGACCCGGCATTGTTTGTCGCGTCACACTCGGAAGGAGACGTGGTGCTCCTTGATCCTGCCCTGACTCCTTTTCCTCATTCCACCGGAACAGTCTTGTCTCTAGGCACTGAGGATGGGAATCGCACGATCTCCTATGACGACCTTGTGAGAAAAATATTTGAGAGTGATACCACAATCGTGATTTAGGAGGGCTCTTCTCCGAGGATATGTAGCAAAGAAAGAAACAGTCGCCGTCGTAGGATTCGGAGTAGGCTCGGTGGATGGTGGGGATTGGGTCTAAGGCATTGATCTGGTAGGCACTCGAGGGCAGGTCAGTTTGTGGACGGACCTGGGGATTGACTCGGATTGAGATGACGGTGCACTGTGCATAACGTCTTTATACGACGTCGATGAAGAGACAAACTGAAATCCACGACAAGTCGATGACCTCGCTTCCAGCCCGGAACGCGGAGCATTGAGAAGACTTATCCACAGGTGTGAATAACCCTGTGAATGGGTGAGAGAACAGGGATCATGACGGTTTCTACAGTCTGGCAGGAAGCCTTGGCTTACATCCAGGGACGGGTCCCAAAACAGGTCTATGACACCTGGTTTATGCCGGTCCGTTTAGAGCGAATTGAGGATCGAAGCGCGCAAATTGGTGTTCCCAATAAGTTTTTTGGCGACTGGCTCAGCCAACATTACGGACCGCTCCTTGAAGAGGCCGTGTCGACTGCGCGCGGCGGGGGAGAGACGGCCGTGTCCTTTGTCGTCTTTAGCCGACCTGCAGTCACTCCGAGCGACCCTGCTGCAGTGGCGCAAGCCGTCCGAACCGCCACGACCCCTAAATCGAAGCGAGGAATTCAGCTTAACCCTAAGTACTCATTCAAGAATTTTGTCGTGGGGGCCGGGAATCAATTCGCGCATGCCGCCTGTATGGCGGTCGCCGAACAGCCAGCGAAAGCCTACAACCCTCTCTTTATCTACGGCGGTGTCGGACTCGGTAAGACCCATCTCCTGAACGCGATTGCCAACCATGTGGCTGAGCGCACTGACCTGCGTATTGCCTATCTGACGACCGAGCAGTTCACGAATGAGGTCATCAACTCCATCCGCTACGACAAGATGATGGACCTGCGAAAACGATATCGGCATATCGACATGTTGATGATCGACGATATTCAATTCTTGGCTGGCAAGGAGCGGACGCAGGAAGAGTTTTTCCATACGTTCAATGCCTTGTACGAGGCGCACAAACAGATCGTCCTTTCAAGTGATCGGTTTCCAAAGGAGATGCCTGACATCGAAGAACGGTTACGTTCCCGCTTTGAATGGGGGCTCATCGCCGATTTACAGCCTCCCGATGTGGAAACCAGAATCGCGATCCTCCGGAAGAAGTCTGAAGACGAAGGCGTGACCCTGCCGGAAGATGTCATCCAGTTTCTATCCACGACCATGAAGAGCAACATTCGGGAACTGGAAGGCTCGCTGGTGCGCCTCGGCGCGTATGCCTCGTTGACCGGACAGTCCATTACCCTCGACATGGCGAGGAACGTGCTGCGCGATTTGATCGGCGACAAGAAGAAGATTGTGGCCATGGAGGACATTCAGGAAGCGGTCGCCGCCTGCTTCCACATTAAGATCGCCGATCTCAAATCCCGGCGCAGAAGCAAAACGCTGGTCCATCCGAGACAGATCGCCATGTATCTATGTCGCGAATTGACGGACGCGTCCTTTCCGGAGATCGGCCGGTTGTTCGGCGGCAAGGACCACACGACGATCATGCATGCGTGTCGTCAGATCATGAAGGCAAAAGAGAGCGACAGTGCGTTGAATCAAACGTTGGACGGATTGAAAGAGAAGATCCTCAGGGGCTGACCGGGTGAGAGAGAGGCGATTATGAAGGTTCGGATCGGAAGAGATGAGTTGCTCACAGGACTTCAACGGGTCCAAGGGGTCGTCGAAAAGCGCAATACGATGCCAATTCTGTCCAATATTTTGATCGAAGCGAAACAGGAAGGGGCCGAGATCGTGGCCACCGACCTCGAAATCGGCATGCGAGGTCTCTACAAGGCCACCGTTCACAAAGCGGGCGGGATCACCATCTCGGCGCGAAAACTATACGAGATCATCAAGGAACTGCCGAGCGGCGAGATTGATCTGGTGTCCAGCGAAAATAACTGGACGACCATTCAAGCAGGGAAAAGCCAGTTCAAGGTCGTCGGCCTTCCCAGCACGGATTATCCGGCGCTTCCGGCCATCGACCGTGAAGGGTTGACGCCGCTCGCCGGGGCGGGTCTGTTGGAGTTGATCCGCAAAACGCTGTTTGCAGCGGGAGACAACGATGCCCGCTATATCCTGAACGGGTTGCTGGTCACGCTGATTTCCGGGGAAAAGAAAACGACGCTCAGACTCGTCGGAACCGATGGGCATCGGTTGGCGGTGGCGGAGCAGGATCTCGGGAAAGCCGGCGCCAAAGGTGCGCCGCAGGAGATCAAGGCGATCATTCCGAAGAAAGCCGCACAAGAAATGCGCCGTCTTCTGGAAGAAGGTGGAGACGGTGAGCCGCTGATCGGCTTTACGAAAAATCTTATGATCTTCCGCAAGAGCGGCCTGCTCCTGACGTCACGATTGATGGAAGGAAACTACCCCAATTACCAACAGGTCATTCCGAAAGAGAGCAACAAGAAAATTTTGGTGATGCGCGCGGAACTTGAAAGCGCGCTGCGCAGGGTCTCCGTGCTGTCGAAGGACAAGGCCAATGCGGTGAAGCTGTCGTTTGCTCCGGGGCGGCTCACGCTGTTTTCCAGCAATCCGGATTACGGTGAAGCCACGGAAGAGATGTCCGCCCAATACGAAGGCGAAGCATTGAATACCGGTTTTAATGCCCGGTATCTCCTCGATGTCTTCGACGTGATGGACGGGGAGAAAATTTCGTTGCAGATGGACAGCGCACTCAGCCCCTGCTTGATTCAAGAGGCGGAGACGCCCGGGTTTAAGTGTGTCGTGATGCCCATTAAAATTTAGCAGGATGTTGAAAAAAGGCTCCCAGCATTGTTCTCGCGCCGCTCAGAGGTTCAACGTTCGGGACAATGTTCGACTTGCCCCTGAGACCGTGTGCGTTCACCAACTCGCGCCCGTTTGCAAACTGACGCTCATAATTCTTCGAGTCGCGGGCCTCACTGCGGCCTCTCCGACGAACGGCACGCCTGGCGGGTCGGGGTTGGTCGGACGAGCACGTGATTGTTTTGAACATCCTGTCAGACGCCTGGATGTTTGCAGCAGAGGAGCGTAATGGCCACGGACGAGACGATCAAGCCCAAATCCGACAGCTACAGTGCGGACCAGATTAAAGTCCTCGAAGGGCTCGATGCGGTGCGCAAGCGGCCGGCGATGTATATCGGCAGCACGGGCGTCGACGGCCTGCACCATCTCGTCTATGAGGTGGTCGACAACAGCGTGGACGAGCACATGGCGGGATTCGGAGAGACGATCGACGTCACCATCCATATCGATGGGAGTGTCACGGTCGTCGACAATGGACGTGGCATCCCCACCGGGATGCATCCCACTCAAAAGAAGTCGGCCGCGGAAGTGGCACTGACCGTCTTGCATGCCGGCGGCAAGTTCGAGCAAGGCGCCTACACGGTTTCCGGCGGTCTTCATGGTGTCGGCATTTCGGTTGTGAACGCCCTGTCGGAATGGCTGGAACTGGAGATCTGGCAGGATGGACAGGTGTTCGAGCAGCGGTATGAGCGAGGGAAGCCAAGCGCCCCCTTGAAGGACACCGGTATTACCAGGCGTCGCGGCACGAAGGTCCGCTTCAAGCCAGATGGACAGGTCTTTGAAACCCTCGATTTCAGCTTCGATGTGCTGGCCCAGCGTTTGCGCGAGCTGGCGTTCCTCAACAAGGGTCTGTCGATCACGCTGAAGGACGAGCGAAAAGAACCCGCCAAGGAACAGGTGTTTCTCTACAAGGGGGGCATCGTTTCTTTCGTCGAACATCTGAACGAAGCCAAAACGCCGTTGCACAAGCCGATTTATGTCAAGGTCGAGAAACCGGAGATGATTCTGGAAGTCGCTCTCCAATACAACGATAGCTATGCTGAGAATCTCTTCTCCTTCGCCAACAACATCAATACGAAAGAAGGCGGTACCCATCTGGTCGGATTCAAGGCTGCGCTCACCCGTACGATCAATAACTATGCCAACGCCAACGAGTTGCTGAAAAAAGACACCGAGTCCCTCACCGGCGACGACGTCCGGGAAGGACTTACCGCCGTGGTGAGCGTCAAGGTCCGAAATCCGCAATTCGAAGGGCAGACCAAGGCGAAACTTGGCAACAGCGAAGTCAAAGGCATCGTGGAGACGGCGGTGAACGAGAAGCTCGGAGCCTACTTCGAGGAAAATCCGCCGGTCGCTCGCAAGATCATCGGCAAGGCTATCGATGCAGCCCGTGCCCGCGAGGCGGCCCGGAAAGCCAAAGATCTGATCAGGCGCAAGAGCGCGTTGGACGGTGGTTCGCTGCCCGGCAAGCTCGCCGATTGTTCCGAGAAGGATCCGGCGCTCAGCGAGATCTACATTGTCGAGGGTGATTCGGCCGGTGGCTCGGCCAAGCAGGGACGCGACAGGAAATTCCAAGCGATCCTGCCGTTGAAAGGCAAGATTCTCAATGTCGAGAAGGCCCGCTTCGACAAGATGTTGACGAGCGATGAGATCCGGACGCTGATCATGGCGCTCGGGACCGGGATCGGCAGAAAGCGCGAAGAAAGCGATAAGGCGGACAAGGATACGTTCGACATTGCCAAAGCACGCTACCATAAAATTATTCTCATGACTGACGCCGATGTGGACGGCAGCCACATTCGCACCCTGCTCCTTACGTTCTTTTTCCGGCAGATGCCCGAGCTGCTGGAGCGCGGGTACGTGTACATTGCTCAACCGCCCCTGTTCAAAGTCAAGAAAGGCAAGGTCGAGCGTTACCTCAAAGACGAAGGAGCCTTGAATGAGCATTTGGCCGACTTGGCCGTCGAAGATGTACACCTGTACCTCGAGGGCACCCAGGATTTCGTGACCGGCCGCCGACTCCTCCCGATCCTGAAGAAAATGATTTCGTTCGAAACCCTCCTGGCGCGCTTCAATAAGAAGCCGCACGAAGCCTCGATGATCCGCGCCTTCGTGGATGAACCTGGTCTCGACCGGGATCTCCTAAAGGATGGAGCTGCTCTGACCAATGCGGTTGCGAACGTGAAGAAGACGCTCCGCGTCATGTATCCCAAGCTCGACTCTGACCTTGAGATCCTGTCGGATGAAGAACATCACTCCAACAAAGTGTCGTGCCGCATGCAAGCCAACGGTGCATCCTTCGGTCTCGACGTCACCCACGATCTGGTCGGTTCCGCGGATTTTCGCGAGCTGCAGAAACTCGCGCCTTCCGCGATCGGCCTCGGGCGAGCCCCTTACAAGCTCAAGGCGAAGGGCGAGGAGCAGGAGCTCAGGTCGACCGCGGATGTGGTGAGGACGATATTGGACTTGGGCAAGCAGGGGCTTGCGATTCAGCGGTATAAGGGGTTGGGTGAGATGAACCCGGGCCAACTATGGGAAACGACCATGAACCCGGAGGCGCGTACGTTATTGCGGGTCACACTCGAGGACGTGACCGGCGTTGACGAGATCTTTACGATTTTGATGGGCGACGAGGTGGAGCCGCGGAGGAACTTCATTCAAACACACGCCCTCGAAGTGCGAAATCTCGATGTGTAGCTGTGACGGGTAGCCCTGGGTTCCCCGTGCTCGCGCAACTGTGGCCTCAGAAGGCCCTCGTTGGACGCGCGCAGGAGGAGACCACACGGGCCACCCTTTGAGAAATGTGTATTTGAGAGGAAAAGTAAAAGACCATGCCGCCTGATGAACGCCTAGGTCAAATCGCGATCGAAGACGAGATGCGGTCCTCCTATCTCGATTACGCCATGAGCGTGATCGTGGGACGCGCACTCCCCGACGTTCGAGACGGTCTGAAGCCGGTGCATCGCCGCATTCTTTACGGCATGAACGAGATGGGCCTCGGCCACAACCGGCCCTACCGCAAGTCGGCCAAAATCGTCGGCGAAATCATGGGCAATTATCATCCGCACGGCGATTCGGCGATTTACGACACCCTCGTTCGGATGGCGCAGGATTTCAACATGCGCTACCCCTTGGTGGACGGCCAGGGCAACTACGGATCGATGGACGGCGATTCCGCCGCGGCCATGCGCTATACCGAAGCGCGGATGACGAGGCTGGCCGAAGAGATGCTCGCCGACATCGACAAGGAGACCGTCGATTTCGGTCCCAACTACGACGAGTCCCGGCAGGAGCCTCTGGTCCTCCCGACCAAAGTGCCGAACCTGTTGATCAACGGAGCCGGCGGCATCGCGGTCGGCTACGCCACGAACATCCCCACCCATAACATTGGCGAAGTGATCGATGGCCTCTTGCTGTTGCTGGAGAGCCCGGACGTGACCATCGCCCAGTTGATGAAGAAGATTCCCGGACCGGATTTTCCGACCGCCGGCTTCATCTATGGCATGAGCGGCATCAAGGAGGCCTATGAAACGGGTCGCGGCCTGCTGGCGCTACGGGCCAAAGTCGTCGTCGAAACCGATGAACGAACCGAGCGGGAGCGCCTGATCGTCACTGAGATCCCCTATCAGGTCAACAAAGCCAAGCTGATCGAGAAAATCGCGGAATTGGTTCAAGAAGATCGCATCAAGGGCATTTCGGATCTCCGGGATGAATCGTCGGATCGCGAGGGCGTCCGTGTCGTCATCGACCTCAAGCGCAACGAGATTCCGCTCGTCGTGCTGAACAACTTGTACAAGCATACGCAACTCGAAACGACCTTTGGCGTGATCATGCTGGCGTTGGTCAACAATCGCCCAGAGGTGCTCAACCTCAAGCAGATCCTGCATCATTTCCTCGAGCATCGACGGGAAGTCGTCGTTCGTCGCACCACGTACGAGTTGCGCAAGGCGGAGGAACGGGCGCACATCCTCGAAGGTCTGAAGATCGCCCTCGATAACCTCGACGCCGTGATCGCCTTGATTCGGCGTTCCCAATCGCCTGATGAAGCCCGCACCGGCTTGATGCGGCAATTTACGCTGAGCGAGATCCAGGCGAACGCCATCCTGGATATGCGCTTGCAGCGGCTGACCCAACTGGAGCGAGCAAAACTGGTCGAGGAATACCAGGAAGTGCTGAAGCAAATCGAATATCTGAAGTCGGTGTTGGCCAGCGAAGGGCTCGTGCGGTCGATCATCAAAGACGAGCTGACCCAGCTCCGCGAAGCCTATCGCGACGACCGCCGGACTCAAATCGTCAAAGAAGAAGCCGAAATCAGCCTTGAGGATTTGATCGCCGAGGAAGAAGTCGTCGTCACAATTTCCCATGCCGGCTACATCAAGCGGAACGCGGCGTCTCTCTATCGTGCTCAACGGCGCGGTGGCAAAGGGAAGATCGGCATGGGGATTAAGGACGAAGATTTCGTGGAGACGCTCCTCACCGCCTCCACGCATGACACCCTGTTGTTCTTCACCGACGCGGGCAAAGTGTTCTGGCTGAAGGTCCATGAGATTCCTGAAGCCAGCCGAGCCGCGAAGGGGAAGGCGCTGGTCAACCTTCTGGCTTTGGCCGGAAGCGAAAAGGTCACAGCGACCTTGGCGGTAAAGGACTACCCTGCTGACCGGTTT
>DASTJX010000010.1:0-3082 GCA_035716265.1 Nitrospira sp. | reverse complement strand
GTCAGCGAACCCTTTTTTGGAAAAGCCATCTTGAGGGCGATGGGAATCAATAAGCTTAGGAGACGGCATAGGACGGGAAGAATCCTTTTGCCTGCTCTTGTCTCCTACCAGGCAAGAGAAGGGCGATGAACATGAAACTCGATGAATACTTGAGACTGATCGCCGGAGCGTTCGTGCTGGTTTCAATCATTCTGGGAGCCACCGTTCATCCCTATTGGAATTATTTCGCAGCCTTTGTGGCGCTGAATCTCATCCAATCGGCCTTTACAGGGTGGTGTCCCATGATGGCGTTGTTGCGAAAGCTTGGCATTCAACAGTGAATTCTATCCTGTGAGCACTATCAGCATGAGAAGACGCCGATGGCAAATTCTGGTGTTGTTGCTGGCGATAGCCGGGTGTGGACCAAAAGACGAGGCAAACGTACCGGCGGTGTCCGCGGCTCCCCAGACGACCATCCATGCGGGAGTCGTCGACGTCAAAGTATCCGAAGTGCCAATTCGAGTAGAGGTGACCGGGCAGGTGGAGACAGAATACCAGGCCACATTGTCGAGCCGCATCCAAGGAACCATTGAAAAAGTGTTGGTACGTGAAGGCACGCAAGTCAAGAAAGGGCAGATACTGATCGAGCTGGACAACCGGGATCTGCAGGCCGAGCTTGAGCGAACCGTGGCGGAGGTCGACAATGCCAAGGCTCATGTCGCGCGAATCAAGAGCTTGTACGAACAAGACGCTGTCTCAAAGCAGGAAATGGAAAATGCCACTCGCACATTTAAGGTCTCGGAGGCGAATCGAAGGGCCGTGCTCGCTCAGCTCAGTTATACGGTGGTCAAAGCTCCTTTCGACGGAGTCATTACGGAAAGGAAAGTGGAAGCTGGCGAACTCGCCTCGTCGGGTCAAACTCTGCTTAAGATGGAAGACCCGGATCGCTTGCGACTTGAGGCCATGGTGGCGGAGAGCGATCTGAAGGCTATTGCCCTCGGTCGTAAGATCCCGGTCATGATTGACGCGATTCCTGGCGAATCGTTACTCGGCACCGTAAGCAGAATACTCCCTGCTGGCGACCCTCAAACGCACACCTTTAGGGTGAAAGTCGACCTGCCGCCGACCCCTGGCCTGAGGACAGGCATGTTTGGAAGATTGCAATTGGATAAGGGGGTAAGCCGTACGATCGTGCTGCCCTTGTCGGCAGTAATCGAACGAGGCGAACTCACGAGTGTTTTTGTCGTTGACCCGGATCATGTCGCCCGCCTGCGTTGGGTCAGACTCGGCCGACGGTTTGATCAGCAAACTGAAATTCTGTCCGGGCTCAACGAAGGCGAACGTGTGTTGATCGATGCCTCCCGTGGCTCCGACGGTGCCACTGTGCAGATCGGTGAGACGGGCGGGAAGTCAAAGTCCTAGTGACACCTCCAGCGACGTGCTGTTACGTGCCATGACCTCATCAGCCTCATATCAACCTGGGCTTTCAGGTCGGATCGCAGCTCTCTTTCTTACAAGCAAGCTTACGCCCCTGCTGATCATAGGTGCATTGTTGCTCGGCCTGTTCGCGGTTCTTGCCACGCCGCGGGAAGAAGAGCCGCAAATTATCGTGCCGATGGCGGACGTCTGGTTGCCCTTTCCCGGGGCCTCTGCAAGAGTTGTCGAGGAGCAATTGACAAAGCCGTTCGAGCGCAAGATTTCGGAAATCAAGGGCGTGGAGTATGTGTATTCCATTTCGCGGCCGGGTGGCGCCCTCATCATCGTTCGCTTCTATGTTGGGCAGCCCACTGAGGATAGTCTGGTCGATCTATATGACAAATTAATGTCCAATCAGGATCTGCTTCCTCCTGGCGCTTCTCCATTTTTAGTCAAGCCGAAAGACGTCAATGACGTGCCAATCGTGACTCTCACCCTCTCGAGCGAACGATATGGCGAATTCGAGCTCGGTCGGCTTGGCGAACAGGTCTTGGAAGAAGTGAAGAAGGTCTCTGGCACATCGACCGGCTTTCTTGTCGGTGGTGCGAGCAGGGAGTTACGGGTGCAAATCGATCCCACTCGGCTCAAGGCCTACGGCTTCGCTCCTCTGCAGGTGGCCGCCGTCATTAGCGGTGAGAATCAGGCATTACCGACAGGGCGGTTCGAGAGTCGCAATCAAAGCTTCCTGGTTGACACCGGTCGATTTATTCGGTCCAAGGAGGACTTGGAGTCGTTGGTGGTCGGAGTCAGCAACCAGCGACCGGTATACCTTCGCCAGTTCGCCGAGGTTACGGACGGTCCAGCCGAGGCGACAAGCTACGTGTGGTTCGGCCACGGACCTGGTGTCGAATCCCGGACAAGCAGTGAGGTGAGCATGCCATCGCCTGCGGTCACGGTCGCCGTTGCGAAGCAGGCAGGAACCAATGCCGTCACCGTGGCAAATGAAGTCATCCGCAAAGTCGACGATCTCAAAGGTGTGATGATTCCCGCGGATGTGCGAGTTGCGGTGACGCGCAACTACGGAGAAACGGCACGCGAGAAAGCCGATGAGCTGTTGTGGCATCTGTTTGTCGCGGTGATTGCAGTGGTGGCTTTCCTTGGTTTAGCGTTAGGTCCGCGTCCCGCCATCGTTGTATCCATCGCAATTCCGCTCACTCTTGCATTGACGCTCTTTACTTCGATGTTGATCGGCTACACGATCAACCGCGTCACGCTGTTCGCACTGATATTTTCGATTGGTATTCTCGTGGACGACGCCATTGTGGTGGTCGAAAACACCTATCGGCATTTGACCATGCGTCGGTGGTCCCACGATGTAGCATCCATTCAAGCCGTCGATGAAGTGGGCAACCCGACAATCCTAGCCACGTTCACGGTCATCGCGGCGCTTCTGCCGATGGCGTTTGTCTCCGGCCTCATGGGTCCATATATGCGGCCGATTCCCGTCAATGCTTCCATTGCCATGTTCTTCTCTTTGCTGGTGGCCTTCGTGGTGATTCCCTGGTTCTGCCGCACATGCTACAGGGTCGGCGCGACGATGAAAGGAGTGGATCACGAGGCAAGTGAGCCAGGCATGATGGCGAGGCTGTATCGGCGTCTCGTGTCTCCTCTTCTGAGCCATCCTGTG
>DASTJX010000009.1:0-7304 GCA_035716265.1 Nitrospira sp. | reverse complement strand
GCAAGTGTTCCCTTACTGATTACCACGTCATTGAGCACGAGGCCTTGGGCCACCATTTCGCCATGCCGGTGAATATGCGAACTGATCATGAGCCGTTCGTCGAGCACATACTCATTGGCAAACACGCGCTCGAGGGAAGGGAACAGGTGTTCCAGTCTGACCTCGGTCAGAAATCCGAGCCCACCCATGTTGACTCCCAGGATCGGAATGCCCCGTTCCGCGGCCAAGCGCGCTGCATTGAGCATGGTGCCGTCGCCGCCCAGGATCAGCAACACGTCGGCCTTTTGCGCCAACTGGGTCTTTTGCACACCTCCGCGCTCGTTCAACAACGCGGCGGACGTGCTATCCAAAATGACATCAATCTTGCGATCTCGCAGCCAATTGACCACGGCATGCACGGTCGCCTTGATCTCCGGGAACTTCGGCTTAGTTAATATTCCGATGCTTTTGCTTTTCATCGATGTGTAGTACGGTTATTCATCAAAAAAGGTGCGGGATTTTATCGGGAGGGTCCGGTGAAGTCAACGAACAGACGGCATGTTCGTGGAGGGATCCTGCTTGATGACACCAGGCAGGCCGTGCAATTCTGCCGCAACCTTGACACTGAAAAAGCTTCTAGTTAGAATTAGGCAGATATTTCGAAGGGTTTGAGCGAGTCCTCATCGGAGAGCCCCCCAGAATAAGGAGGAAGGATGTTCGAACGATTCACGGACAAGGGTCGGAAGATCATCATCCTAGCGCGTGAGGAAGCCGAGCGTCACCAGAACGACTACCTGGGAACCGAGCACCTCGTCTTAGCCATCCTTCGCGAATCCGACGGCATCGCCCTGATGATCCTCAAAAAGATGGGGCTTTCAACCGAACAGATCCGCTTGGAAATCGAGCGAAATCTGCCCGGGGGCGGCACCACGATGACCTTCGGCGAGATTCCCTTCAGCCCGCGAGTCAAAAAAGTCATCGAGTATGGCGTAGAGGAAGCGCGCCTTCTTGGCCACAACCATATCGGTAGCGAACATCTCTTGTTAGGACTTCTGCGTGAAGAAGAGGGCATCGGGGGGAAAATCCTTCGCAGCCTCGGAGCCAACCTCTTGACCGCGCGCCAACTGACCGTGACCTTCCTTCGAAAGTCCGCGCCCAGGGAACGGGACCGGAAAAGCAACACGCCGGCGCTCGACGAATTCGGCCGCGATCTCACGCAAATGGCGCAGGAAGGCCAACTAGATCCGGTGATCGGACGCGCCGATGAAATAGAACGGGTGCTCCAGATCCTGAGCCGTCGCACGAAGAATAATCCCGTGCTCATCGGTGAATCAGGCGTCGGCAAGACGGCGATCGTGGAGGGATTGGCGCAGCGCATCGTCCAGTCGGAAGTACCCGACAACCTCCTGTCCCGCCGCGTCATCGCGTTGGACCTCGGCTCCCTCGTCGCCGGCACGAAATACCGCGGCCAGTTCGAGGAGCGCCTGAAAGTCGTCATGAAGGAGATTGTTCAGGCCGGCAACATCATCATCTTCATCGATGAATTACATACGCTGGTGGGCGCGGGAGCAGCGGAAGGCTCCATCGATGCATCCAACATGTTGAAGCCTGCTTTGTCTCGTGGCGAAATCCAGTGCATCGGAGCCACGACACTCGATGAATACCGCAAGCACATCGAGAAGGACGGCGCGCTCAAGCGACGCTTCCAGCCAATTTATGTTCAGCCGCCAAGCCTTGATGAGACGGTCCGGATCATCCAGGGCCTGCGCGACCGCTATGAAGAACACCACGGTGTTGAGATCACCGAGGATGCGATCGTGGAGGCGGTCAAGCTCTCCGATCGATATATCACCGATCGGTTCCTGCCGGACAAAGCCATCGACTTGATCGACGAGACCGGCTCGCGCGCCAAACTCCAGACCTATGCGCTCCCTGGGGAGCTCAAAGCGATGGAGCAGGAATTGAAAAAAGTATCGCGCGACAAGGAACTTGCGATCTCGATGCAGAACTTTGAAGAAGCCGTTCGTCATCGTGAAGAGGAAGAACGGCTGCGCAAGCTGCTCGATGAGTCCAAGCGGGAATGGAAGAAGAATCAGGAAAAGCACAAACCGACGATCGGCAAAGAAGACGTCGCCTATGTCGTGTCGAAAATGACCGGCATCCCGCTCTTCAAGCTCGAGGAAGAAGAGTCGAATAAGCTCCTCCGCATGGAGGAATTCCTCCACAAGCGCGTGGTGGGCCAGAACGAAGCGATTTCGGCGGTGTGCCGAGCAATCCGCCGGTCTCGTGCGGGCTTGAAAGAAGCCAAGAAGCCGATCGGTTCATTTATCTTCCTTGGACCGACAGGCGTGGGGAAGACTGAGTTGGCAAGAACATTGGCGGAGTTTCTGTTCAATACGGAAGACGCGTTAATCCGGATCGACATGTCCGAATACCAAGAAAAGTTCACCAGCTCGCGCCTCTTCGGAGCGCCTCCCGGCTATGTGGGCTACGAAGAAGGCGGCCAGCTTACCGAGCGCGTGCGACGTCGGCCCTACTCAGTGGTGCTATTCGACGAAATCGAGAAAGCCCACCCTGACGTCTTTAATCTCTTGCTTCAGGTCTTGGACGACGGCGTCCTGACGGACAGCCTCGGCCGTAAGGTGGATTTTAAAAATACCGTCGTCATCATGACGTCGAATATCGGCACCAAGATGATTCAGAAAGGGGTGTCCCTCGGATTCCAGAGCACGGACGCCGAGCAGGACCGGCATAAGAAGGAGGAGGTGCTGGGAGAACTCCGTCGGCAATTCAGTCCAGAGTTCCTCAACCGCATCGACGAGATCGTCGTCTTCCACCAACTCGACAAGACGCACTTGACGAGCATCCTCGACATCCTACTGCGCGAACTCAACCTGCGGCTCGTGGATAAGGGCGTCGAAATTGAAGTCGAGGACGAAGTCAAGGCTTGGCTCATCAAGGAAGGCTATGAACCGCTCTATGGAGCACGGCCAATGCGCAGAACTATCCAGCGGGCAATCGGCGATCCGCTCTCTGAAGAGATGATAAAGGGCCGATTCAAGGAGAGCCGCAAGATCCGCGTCGTATTACGTGACGGCGCACCGGCCTTCATCGAACAGGAGGCCATGGCCGGGGTCTAGCGACCGCCGTGAGACCATCTCACTCCTCGTATGTATCCTTGCGCGACCCTTGTCGGAATCACGGCAAGGGTCGCAGTGTTTTTACCGCACGCACTTTCCGTGGACAACCATGAGCAACCAAGAGTCCGCCCCCCGCTGGCACTCAGGCCCCATCTTGGGTATCGAAACCTCCTGTGACGAAACTGCCGCCTCGGTCCTGGCATCCGACGGATCGGTACTCTCCAATGTCATTGCGTCTCAGGATGTCGTTCATCAACGTTTCGGTGGAGTGGTCCCCGAGCTTGCCTCTCGTGCCCATGTCGAAAAAATAGAGTCCGTCACAGCCGCGGCCATGGCGGAAGCGAAGCTGTCATGGGCTGACCTTGCAGGACTTGCAGTCACGCAAGGGCCCGGCCTTGCTGGTGCGCTAATCGTTGGCGTCAATTACGCAAAAAGCTTGGCGTACACACTCGGGCTTCCCCTCGTTGGCGTGAGCCATTTGGAAGGGCATATTGCTTCCGCATGGCTGGAAAATCCGGACTTTCCGTCGCCCTGTGTGGTTCTGGTCGTGTCGGGCGGCCATACGCACCTTTTTCTGCAAGATCGGCAAGGCCGGTGTCGTCTCCTAGGCTGCACGAGAGACGATGCCGCAGGAGAAGCGTTTGATAAGGGTGCACAGATGTTGGGATTAGGATTCCCGGGAGGCCCTGCACTCGATCGGCTCGCGCAAACAGGCAACGCCCATGCGATCGTCTTTCCGAAGTCCCGAATCAATAAAGACAGCCTCGAGTTCAGTTTTAGCGGATTAAAAACTGCGTTGCTGTATAAGCTCTTTGACATGGAAGAGCGTCAACAAAGCAAGCTGAAAGCCGATTTGGCGGCGGGCTATCAGGAAGCAATCGTCACGGTTCTGATGGAAAAGGCTTTCATGGCAGTCAAGCAGACGGGGGTGGGTGCCCTGGCGGTGGTGGGTGGAGTGTCGGCCAATAGCCGCCTGAGATTCCTGCTTCAAGAACGAGGTCGGGCGACAGACACGAGAGTCAGCCTTCCGCCCTTACGCTTTTGTACCGACAATGCGGCAATGGTGGCCGCAGCAGGGAGGCACGCCCTTATTGCCGGCCGGCGGATGCCGTTGAATGCGGAACCCTGGGCCACCTTGGAACCGACAAACGAGACTCATTTTGTTATAACCCGTGAGGCCGCCCATTCCTGAGATTTACGGTCAGACCAGCGGGTTGCGCCCCAGTCAAGTCACCGCCGTCGAGCGGCTGTACCGACGTCGTGTGCCTCACGACAAGGTGCTTTCTCCTGAGCTTGCCAAGACCATGTGTCAGATCTCACGCGAGATTCGGCGTCCTCTTGCGATCGTGCTCAGTAGAAGGGGACAGGTCCAGGAGATCATCGTCGGAACTGATCTCACGCTCTCCGCGACGACACTTTCGAAGTTTCGTGTCGGGGCACGGTCGCTGCGCGGCCTTCGTGTCATCCGTACGCAGTTCCATGATCAGCCGTTGAGTCAGGAATCCCTGACCGACCTCGCCTATCTTCGCCTCGATCTATTCGGTGCGTTGTCAATCACGCCTGACGGAAATCCCGGCAACCTCTATCTGGCTCATCTCTTGCCGCCAAACGGCACGGGTCAGGTGTGCAATATTCTCAAGCACATGCCCATTCATCACTCCGTCATGGCCTTCGACCGCTTTATCGAGGATCTCGAAGCAGACATGCAGCGCGCGCACGGGACCCATGCGGTAGGCCATGAGAGGGAATCGGCTATGCTCGTAAGCGCGTCATCCCGAAGCCGAGTCGAACAAGGAGATCATCTGGAGGAACTTGCAGACTTGGCGTCCTCTGCGGGTGTCAGGGTCGTCGACCGAATGGCGCAACGGACCCAGGCCGGTCATCAACGTTACTTGTTGGGGAGCGGCAAGCTCAAAGACGTCCTGATCCAGACGCTCCACAGAGGAGCGGACATGGTCATCTTCGATCAAACCCTCACGCCCGCGCAATCCAGAGCGATAGCTGAAATGACGGACATTAAGGTCATCGACCGAACCCAGCTGATCTTGGACATCTTCGCTCGGCGGGCTCACAGCCGCGAGGGAAAGGTACAAGTCGAGCTTGCCCAACTACGCTATTTACTTCCTAGACTTTCTGGGAAAGGCCTGGAATTGTCCCGGCTCGGTGGTGGAATAGGCTCACGCGGCCCCGGCGAAACGAAGCTGGAAACGGATCGGCGGAGAATCAGAGACCGCATCACGCATCTTGAGCGCGAACTGGGCCAGTTCGGCCGTCACCAGGATCAGCGTCGCGCCCGTCGAACGAGGCAGGGGCTGCCGGTGGTGTCGCTGGTTGGTTACACCAATGCCGGGAAATCGACACTGCTGAATGTCCTCACTGGCAGTCATGTCTCCACCGTTGATCGGGTATTTGAAACACTTGACACGACTAGCCGAAGACTTCGGTTCCCACAAGACCGCGAGGTCATCATCACCGACACCGTCGGGTTCATTCGTGATTTACCGGAAGAACTGCTGGGAGCCTTTCGCACGACACTCGAGGAATTGCGGCAGGCGGATCTTCTGGTTCATGTTGTGGACGTTAGCGCGGCTGATGTCGACATCCAGATTTCCGCCGTGGTCAAGATACTTCAAGACCTTAATCTCGAGACGCTGCCGAGGACGCTCGTCTTCAACAAATGCGATCAAATCTCGCAGGCCCAGGCCGAGCTGCTTTGTCGCCGCTATCAGGCCATCGGTGTATCCGCGCTTCATCCTGACACCTTGCGCCCGCTGCTGGACCATCTCGAGCGGGAACTCGTCGCGGTTGCAGTCCCTCAGCCAGCGAACCAGGCCGACCTACCGGTTACGCTTGCATCTCGCTTGTGACCCCTTCACAATCTGCAGCAGCCAAGACATGCGACGTACGCCAACATCGCCGGCCGCGAGCCGGAAGCGATTGCAACGCATTGCGAAGACGCTTCAGACTGCGATGCCGGACGCCAAGATTGAACTCTCCCATCGATCACCCTGGGAACTGTTGGTTGCCACTATCCTATCGGCGCAGTGCACCGACCAACGGGTCAACCAGGTGACACCGGCACTCTTCAGCCGATTCAAGACGCCCTCCGACTTAGCCAAGGCGCGCGTATCAGATGTGGAAGCCATCATCCGGTCAACCGGGTTTTTCAAGAGCAAAGCGAAGAACATCGTGGCCTGCGGCCAAGTCCTCTATGAACAATTCGGCCAACGGGTGCCAGATCGAATGGATGATTTGGTCAGCCTCCCAGGAGTCGGACGCAAGACCGCCAATGTCCTGTTGGGGCAAGCCTTTGGCCAACCGGCCATAGTCGTGGATACTCATGTGAAGCGCGTGGCCAGACGACTCGATTTGACACAATCGGACGATCCCGTGCAGATCGAACAGGATCTTCAGGAACTGTTGCCGCCATCGCTATGGACAAACGTGTCTCAGCGTCTATTGTTGCACGGCCGCTACATCTGTCTTGCCCGGAAACCCCTGTGCGGCCGGTGCCCGATTTATGACTACTGCTATGCGACGGAGAAGCTCCCTCGATGATTCATAGCATGACCGGATTTGGGCGAAAACAAGGGCCGTGGCAGGAGGGGACCATTACCGTCGAAGTGCGGTCCGTGAACCATCGATTTCTCGAGATCTCCTGTAGGCTGCCCCGTAGCCTGGCAACACTCGAGGACGTCTTTAAGAAGTCGGTTCAGAAGCGCTGCACGCGCGGACGTGTTGATTTGACGGTCACGGTTCAAGGTACAAAGGGACGTAGCGGGACCGTTGCCCTTGACCAGGCACTGGCAAAACAGTACCATCAGGCCCTCCGTACGCTAAAAACCTCTCTCAAGCTGAGCGGGCCAATTGATATTGCCCTGATAGCCGGGCTCCGTGATGTCGTGTCGGTATCGGACCAGCCTCCGGACGATCCTGAATTGGCGAGAATGGTCCAACAACTCGCCAATCACGCGTTGGACGACCTTCATGCCATGCGGAAACGGGAAGGCCTTGCCCTGGCGGAGGACATGCAGAAACGCCTTGCGGCGATGAGAGATCACCGGTCCGCCGTGGCAAGTCGCTCGCCCATCGTCGTGCAGGAAGCCTTCGAAAGGATGAAAGAACGCATCGCAAAACTGCTGGGAATAGATCCGCCTGATCTTCCGCGACTGCACCAGGAATTGG
>DASTJX010000008.1:0-4558 GCA_035716265.1 Nitrospira sp. | reverse complement strand
CGAGTACGAGACCCAGCGCCGGGTGAAAAATGGTTCTGTGTCTGGTATGCATCGCGCCCACCTCAAAATTGCCAAAAATGGCGCCGGTTGTGAACCTATGGAAGTCTTATCGTTAAATTCACCGTCGTGTTACTGAACGCTGCGCCGGAGGCGACGGCGGGAGGCGTCACCGGCGTCACAGGAAAGGGCCAATCCGGCAGCATATAACTTCCCGATGGCGCCTGGCCTCCAAGCGACCCACCCTTCGCCATGACGGGACCCGCCAGTGTCTGCCCTTTGGTGCCACCCCCTATAATCCCTGCCTCCGCCAACGCCTCACGCGGCGGCTCCTGCTTCGGCACATCGGGCAGCATGGTCCCTGAGATCGCTGTCGCGACCGGCACGATATGCGTCTGGATCGAGGCTGGCATACTGGGGGGCGCCCCCGGCATGGCAATCGCGAATTGGCCGGGCAGAACCAAGACGGTGGCCCCGCCGGAGGTGAAGGCTACATTGCCGTTCCGTCCGATGTTCGCCACTCCGGTGGCCCCTTCCATTTCCAACCCTTCTTCTTCCTCACCCTTCCCCTTCCGTGGAGACGGCCCGTTTAACCAGGTCACGAAATAGGTCCCTCTCGCGGTGACGGCGGATGTGCCGGCATCGATCTCAAACGTCGAGTTGTCTCCTTCGAACGAGCGTGCGACGAGCGCGCGGACCGATCCACGGAGCAGGTGGGCGACGAACGCCCGTTGATCGCTGCCCGCCTGGTAGGTCTGCTCCGTCACTTCGAGACGACTGTTGTCACCTATCGTGACCAGGCTGTCATCGGCATAGAGCACCTTGCAGCGTGAGCCGGCCTGGCTGTCGAGAATAGCGAGCGGTCCGATTTCGTCGAATGGACGAAGCTTGACCGGTGCCGTCATCGTTGCCGGCTGCATGGTCACGGTCCCTTGGACGGCCAACACGATGCCTGCGGTATCCGGCACGTCGGCAGCAGCCGCTATCCCATAGCCCAGCGACACGGCAACAGATACGGACAGGACGAGGGCACGAGTGTTCATGATGCCTCCTAAAATGCGCCTCCGAGCGTCAGTGAGATAATATGCCTCGTGTAATCGAAGACTTCGACGTTCGATTGATCCCGCGTCAGCGAGTATTGAAAAGCTACCCACAGCCAGGATCGCAGGTCGCGAACGACCGTTCCGGTCAACTGATAGACGTTGTCTTTACGAATGGCTCCGTCTGAAGAGAAGGAGTTCGGGTTGTTATAGTTCTGACGGTAGTAATCCACCCCCAACAGCAGCGTTGTGGCCGCCAACGGCTGGTATGCGGCTCCCAGCGACAGCCGGTGACCGGTATAGGACCAATCGGCTTTGCTCGGCAGACCTATAGTCGTCGGTGTATCACCGCCGCCCGTGACGTCGGTGTCAAATGTGTAACCCCCTCGGAGATAGCCTCGGTCTTCAGCGAAGCGCCAGTATTGCATCGCGCCGAGCATGAAGTTGTTCGCATCCCGCGTTTGATTCACGGGTACGCCCAGTTCATCATCTCGGAACGTTTTAAAGTCCTTGTTTTGGTAGCGGAAAAATGCCTGCGTGTAGGTGCGGTCGCTCTGCGGAATAGTCAGCGTGGACTGGAGCGCGTTCGAGAGGAGATAGGCGTCGCCACCCACCGTCACATAATCCAACGTATACTGGAAACGGAGCTGGGCTGAGCCCAGTCGTCGCTGGACATAGAGGGTCGGGGCGAGGTCCAGAACGTTGAACTCGCTGAGGCGGGCATGAAAATTTGTAAATAATCCCGCCCCGGCTCCGATCGTCCATGTATCGGTTTGCAGGAATCGGTACTCACCACCAAGGTTAAGGGCCGTGACAAAGTCGTCTTTGTGGGAGATCCCTCCCGGCAGCGTGGAACCGCCGGGAAGCAGGACGACATTGGAGTCATATTGAAGGCTCAAGCCGTAATTGGCGCTCCATCGCTTTGATGGCTGTTGGGCTGATGGGTCAACCGCCGGCTTTGACGGCTGTGCCGAGGCGGCAGGGGCACCCTCGATCGCTGACCGGAATTCCGCCGTCGCCTGCTGATAGTTCCCCTGAGAATAGAGTCCCGCTCCGCGAAGGTAATGCGGATTGTTCGCCAACTCCGGATCAAGCTTCCCTGCCCGTAAGAATTTGTCGGAGGCGAGTTCGTCGTCTTGCTGGCGCGCTGCGGCAAATCCTGAGTAATAATATAAAATCGGATCGTTCTTGATCGTGCGCTCGGCGACACTCAGTTCGGCCGAAGCTTCGGGGTAACGGTTTTGGTGAAAAAGCGCCATGCCCAACCCCATGCGGGCGCGGGCATCGTCCGGCTTCCGCCGCAGAACTTCCCTGAACCGCTCCTCTGCCTCGGTATAGCGCTGGAGTTTTATAGAATTTAGCCCCAGGTAGTAGGCTGCCGTTGGATCTGTTGGCTTGGCAGTGAGGGCGTCCCGGAGATGCCGCTCGGCCTCTCCATACCGGGCTTGATTGTAAAAGTAGATCCCTTTGGAGAGATCGAAATCATACTCACGCTGATCCTCCGCCGCCTCCGCAACCCCCAGCAGGATGATTGCTGCGATCAACGAAAAGAACAGGCAGCATCCTAGCTTCCGAATGTCGTCAACATATCGCGACAAGGTACGCTTCACTTCGATGCACTCCGGTCGTAGTCGGCGGACGAGGCTTACTCAAGAATCGGACCTATGCCGGAACGAGAAAAGAAGGAACGATTACAAGCTCTTGAAGTTCATTGCCATATGCGCCAAGGACAATTTGTCCCAGAGGCGTTGCCTTGGGGACATCCTGTCCCCCAAGCAAGGGTAAGGTGATCGGTGAACTAGAGCTTACGGCAGGATAGAAACGGCAAACCGTAGGTCTTCCGGCCCGTTGACAAGCTTTTCAGGGGCACGGTACAAAATCTACGGCTTTTTGAGCACAACCATGCGAAGGAGGACATCTGATGAGTGACGTAGCCGCAGAGATTAAGGTGGGCGATACCGCTCCCGACTTCAACCTGAAGGACCAGGATCAGCAGGACGTAAAGCTGAGCGACTATAAGGGCAAGAAGAATGTCGTGTTATGTTTTTATCCTCTGGATTGGAGTCCGGTCTGTCAGGGAGAGAACAAGTGCCTGACCGATGATTTCCCGAAATTTCAGAACGCGAACGCCGAATTGTTCGGCATTAGCTGTGACAGCTTTTTCTCCCATAAGGCTTGGGCGGATTCTCTAGACCTCAAGCACCGCCTGCTGTCAGACGTCCACCGCACCACGGCCAAGGCCTACGGGTTGTATTTCGAGCCGCTCAACTGCTCAAAGCGCGCCACGGTCATTGTGGACAAGAACGGCAAGGTGGCCTACGTGAAGGTGCAGGAAATTAAGGTGGCGCGTGAAGACAAGGACATTCTTTCCGCGCTCTCGAAGCTCAACTAGGAGCCTTGGCCACGACTGAGGGCTGCCGATTAGTCGCAAGGGCAGTCCTCAGCGAGCCATAGCACGCATATGTCGGGCATTGTCGAAGACGTCAACGATGGGAATTACAAAGAGTTCACGGACAGCGTGGGCGCCGTAGTCGCCTATGGATTGGCGACCTGCGAGCCGTGCAAAACCTACGATCCCATTCTCGAGGACACGGCCGCCAGATTCCCAGCGATCAGGGTAGGAAAGGCGAAGATGCATGTGCCCGGCCGCTGTCGGGAAATCAAGAAGACCCACACGTTTGAAACCTATCCCACGACGCATTTTTTCGCCAATGGGAAGCTGCTTCTCACCCGGGAAGGTGTCGTCGATCAGGCCGAACTGGCCGCGCTGATTTCTGATTATCTCCTCAAATAGCCTCGCCACGTTGGCGCCGCCGCGGAGGCTTCCACCCCGCGAGTGAGCCGACCCAGCCCGCCGACATCCATTACCGTTCCATCCCCTGCGGCTTCGTTTTGGAGCAATGCTCGTGTTGAATGAGCCAGCCCGATGGCTCTTTGCGCAAGACGCTTGTACATTTGCCGCGATCTTGAGCATCCAGCTCGCCGTTGCGAATGGCTTGGAACACATAGTCATAGGTCGCCCAGGCCATGGAGCCGGCCATATGGGTGCTCACATTGGAGACCGCCCCCAGAAAATGCACCCTGCTACCTTGATCCAAGGCGGATCCATACTCAGACAACCACTTCTCGATGGACTCTCGGGATTCGGCCTCACCGTCTTGCACACCTTTGTAGTCGCTTGTATAGAGCTTGAGTACAGCCTGCGGATCTCGGGTTTCGGCAAACGTCGCAGATGATTTTGCCTCGGCAAGCAGCACGCGCTCGACAGCATCCTCATCAGCCCCCGCCTGCACGGTCGAGACGCACATGACACTCCCGATGACGACCCAACAGAGGCGTATCATGAAATCCTCCGAAACATCGGCTACCCCGAGCACTCATAGGACAGGTCACGAGATTCGACAAGACGAACGCGGGACAGGACACCGGATATTATGCGCGCCTCCAGCGCTCGCCAGATCTCTTTGACGAGGGTCTCTCCAGAGACAGGCCTGCCACTAAAAAGGGTTGGTAAATCCTGA
>DASTJX010000007.1:0-4806 GCA_035716265.1 Nitrospira sp. | reverse complement strand
AGATCATGGGCGATTGAATAGGTGAAGGCTTCCAGTTCTTTCGTCTTGCGCAGGAGCGACGTGCTGTGTTCGCGCAGACTGGCCAGCATCGTCGTGAGGGAAGCTGCGAGGGTACCGACTTCGTCACGACTGTGCCAGGCGGGAAATCGGGCCGAGAAATCGTAATGGGCCACCCGGTCTGCGGTGGTGGCCAGCGTCATCAGCGGCCGGACGACATGTCTTGCCGCAAGCACGTAAGTGATGGCAATGACAAGAGCCAGCAAGAGAGCCAGTGAGAGGGCAATTGAGCGGGCGCGCCCGACCAGCCGATCCCCTTCATGCTTCATTTCCACATCAATCTGCGTGTGAGCATCCATCAGCTGATCGAGACCATCTGTGATACGCGCGATCAGTCGGTCGGCTTCGGCCGGATCAACCTCGTGCACGTGTTTGGTCAACGTGGCGAGGGACTGAGCAATATCTTCGATCGCGCGATCTTCCTGTTCGGCCAGATCGAGGCGGTGATGCTCCGCAAGCATGCCATACAAAATGGGGTGGGTGCGGGCGGCGTGCGTTCCTTTATAAAGATTGAGCGCGCCTGTGAGCTGGGAAGTATGTTGCGCCAGCCGGGCGACGATTCCGGTAGGGTTAGGCGAGTGCAAAGCGAGCTTGACATCGTACGCCTCGCGTCGCATATCGGCGGCGGTGACGATGGCGGGGACCGTGATTCGTTTATGCCGGTCCACGTAACTATTGATACGGGCAAGATAAAAGAGCAGCGCGGTGAGGCTCAACGCCAGAAGGCTGAGGATCAATCCGAACGAGATGAGAAGTTTGTGACTGATCGAGAGGTGGTGAAACCACCCCAGAGAGCGGTTCATGGCGCTACGGTACCATAGGAGCCATGCCGGTGCCAGAGAGAGAAGCGCATCCCTTAGGCGCGCTCGGTCCCCCATCGTCGGTACATGAATCGTTCAGTAGGGGCAAAGAGAGACTTGTCGACGGCGAGGCCGATGAGAACGATGACGATAATGACGCCGATGACCTGGTCCATGGCATGAAGTTCCCGACCATAGTGGAGAAGTTGACCCAGACCGAAGCCGCTCAGAATGGTCACGTAAATTTCTGCCGCCATCAGTGAACGCCAGGCGAATGCCCAGCCTTGTTTCATCCCGCTGATCAAAAATGGAAGGGCTGCGGGAAGGATCACATGAGTCCACGTGTGCAAGCCGGTCGAACCCATGGTGCGGGCCGCCCGGCGGTAGATCGGAGGAATGGTCCGTACACCGTTGTCTGTCGCGATGATGAGTGACCAGAGCGTGCCCATCACCACGACAAACAGCATCGCGGCCTCGCTCTGCCCGAACCAGAGGAGGGCAAGCGGGACCCAGCACACACTGGGGAGCGTTTGGAGTCCAAGCGCGAGAATGCCGATCGTGTCATGGCACCATCGCGATGAGGCGGTCAGCAGACCGAGAGGGAGACCAATGAGAATGCCCAAGCCATAGCCGATGAGCAGCCGTCGTACGGTGACCAAAGTGGCTTCCCACAGTGTGCCGTCCTGTACAGCACTTTGCAGATAGTCGAGGACGCTCGCAGGCGACGGCAGTAACAACGGTGACCAGATCTGCGCCTTGACAACCAGATGCCAGGCAGCGACCAAGCCCACAAAAAACAACGATGCCGCGAACCATCGTGTGATCAACCGGCCACCTCCGACTGGACGTAGCCTTTCAAGACTCCCGTAATCTCGGTGGCATAGCGCGCCAGGTCCACACTATTGATGTCACGCGGTCTGGGAAGCGGGATCGCGAATTCCTCACGAATGCGGCCGGGGTGTGGAGAGAAAAGGATGACACGGTCTCCAAGACAGACCGCTTCTCGGACATTGTGGGTGACGAACACGATGGTTTTACGGTGTTGACTCCAGATCCGCTGAATGTCGCCATAGAGTTGTTCCCTTGTGAGGGCATCCAATGCACCGAACGGTTCGTCCATCAGCAGGACGCTCGGATTCGGTGCCAGGGCTCTAGCCAAGGCGACGCGTTGTTTCATGCCGCCCGACAGCTCATGAACGTTCGAATGCATGAATCGCTTGAGTCCAACGAGTTCAAGGAAATACTCAGCTTTCTCCCGGCGCTCGGCCGCGCTCATGCTGTTGCTGAGCTTCAAACCAAACAGGACGTTGCCGAGCACGGTGAGCCAAGGAAACAGAGCAGCTTCTTGAAACATCATCAGACGATGTGGCCCGGGTTCGTTGACGGCCTCGCCGTCCGCTTTGACGATCCCACGGTCAGGCTGTTCCAAGCCGGCAATGATGTTGAGCAAGGTCGACTTTCCACATCCGCTGGGGCCGACGAGGCAGACAAACTCACCTTCTGCAATCCGGAGGGTCACGTCATCGAGGGCATGCACATGCAGCGAGCTGGTCTGAAACCACTTTGACACGCGTTCAAGGACGAGCTTCGAAGCCTGCGAGCGCCCGTGGGGATCCCCGGTCGTGAACATGTCAATTGACCCTTTCGATGAGCCGCGATAAATCGGGGATTGACCGGATGAAACCGGCACGCTGAGCATTTGCCACAAAATGTTGGTATTCGTCCAGGGACACGTCGTTCTTGAGCACGATGCGTTTCCATGACTGCGCGATCAAGTCTGATGACACGTCGGCCTTGGTTTCGGCGGCGAGCTCCTGTCGCACCATCTGTTTGGCTTCTTCAGGATGCGAGACAATCCAATCCGTTAATTCGCGGTGCGCACGAATGAACTTGGCAGCAAGATCACGTTTCGTCTTCAAGAACTTCACACTCGAAACCAGGACCGTAATGCTCTCATGTGATTGTTCGACGAGCACCTTGCCTCCGGCGTCCCGTTCCAAACGCGACACCCAAGGTTCGACCGTCCAGACCGCGTCAAGCTTTCTGTTCTTGAATAACGCCAGTTGATCCGCGTTGGGCGTCGGGATGATGGATGCGTCGCCGCCCGTTTGGGTGATCTTTAAGCCTCCGTTGCCGAGCCAGGCCCGGCAGGCAATGTCCTGGGTATTGCCGAGCTGCGGAGTCGCGATGATCTTGCCACGAAAATCAGACGGCTGTTTCAGCCCCGAATCTGCTTGTACAACAAGCGCCGCACCTCCGGCGGCAGCGGCCGCTACTATTCTAATCTCTTCACCATTGGATTTTGTATAGGCATTCAGGGCCGGGCTCGGTCCGACATAAGTCAGGTCGATCGAATCCGCCAGGATGGCTTCCATGGCGCTTGGGCCGGCGTTGTAGATATACCACTCGATCTTCACATCGGGTCCGAGCCGTTGCTCGAACCAGCCTCGTCCGGTCCGCGACAGATGGTGCGCGACCAGGCTCTGGACATGTGTCACGTTGGGGAAATGGCCCACCCGAATGGTGTCTCCGGCGTGAACGGTAGAGGGAGCAGTGGCCATGAAAAAACCGAATAGGACTATCCAGAGAATCTTGTGCATGGGTTCACCCTATTTGTGAGAAAGCGACATGAGAAGGGACGGAATCTGTCTTGGACTGCGTTCATCGGGATGTCGCAGCCTGCGCGCTGCTGTGCAAGGCAGCTTTCGCCAGCAGGCGCGTTGAATCCAGCAGGGGAAGAGCCGACTGTTCGTCGGCAAGCAGCAGTGGAAGTTCGGTGCAGCCAAGGATGACGGCTTCCGTGCCTCTCGCCGCCAGCGTTTCAATGATCTCCTGCACGTATGAGCGCGAAGTTGAAGTGTATTGTCCCTGAATGAGCTCGGTTCTGATGATGTGGTGCAAGCGAGTGCGCTCATGCCGCTGAGGAAGAACGACCTCAATTCCCGCATGAGTGAGTTGAGGATGATAAATACCCCCTTCCATGACAGCCGATGTGCCGAGAAGTCCGACACGCTGCAGTCTCATCCGCCTGATCTCTGCCGTTACCGGCTGGGCGATGTGCAGCCAGGGGACCGCCGATACCACACGGTCGAACGCGCGGTGCAACGTATTGTTCGGACAAATGATCAGCTCAGCTCCTGCCTGGACCAATTTTCCCGCCGATCGAGACATCAGTGCTGCCACACTGGCCCAATCATCCCGTTCGATGAGATCCAGATACCACTCCACCGGAAAGGTGTGCATCGTGATCTCAGGCTGAGCAGGCCGGCCGATACGCACTACCTCATGACAGAGACTACGATAGCAGAGCGAAGCCCCGTCGGCGGTTCCCGCGACGATACCGATATGAGGTCTGGTCGATTTGAATACGTCCACGTGGTATCTCCTTGAGTCTGCACAGCGACAAGCGGCAGGCCCGCACACATTCAGGGCTGTGAGGGCTGACTCGGCTGACGCGGTTCCAACCCCGGATAGGTCGGAAGCGCCGCAAGCGCTTCTCGATATTTAATCTGGAGTTCCTCACGCTGGTCCGGAGCAAAGAGTTTTCCAGCGGACTTTACCTTGATCAGATAATCTTCCGGCTCGAATGTCACGTCAAACTCAGCCGATCGTTCCCGGACGTTCGGCATTTGGCGATCATACTTGCTGATGTCCGGTTCTGGTCCGTGGCGATCGTGCACTTCGCTCAAAGAAAGGTGCAACGTGCCATTTCGAATCGACAGCCATCCCGTCGTGCTCTCTTCGTCACCCTGGTCGGTGGCATGGCTGAGGTGAAAATAGGCGCGTTCGTCGGGTGCGGCCTGCGCGAGTGCCTTTGAGAGTGCCGGCGCCAGGACCGTGATCTCCTCGTTGCGAAACGCTCGGGTCTTGTCAGCCTCTCCGGAAAACAGGCGGTGAACAAAACTGCGCCGCTCCCAACTCCGGACACTCCGGAGCAAGGTTCCCACTT
>DASTJX010000006.1:0-3345 GCA_035716265.1 Nitrospira sp. | reverse complement strand
GCGTCAACGGTTCGACTTTTCTCAATTTGCAGCACTGGTCGGGGTCGCTCGTCCACAGGGCAGGCCCATGCTGTTCAGCCTGCCGTTCCGGGGTCAGAAGAGACTTCACGTGATGCACTTGAGCCGGTTTCAGCTGGTATCGCTCAATGATTCGGTCGCGCGTCGCGTACGTCTCGGGGAAGAGAAAATCTGTATCGAGATAGAACAGCCCCACCGACGGGTCAATCCGATGGATCATGTCCACTAAGACTACGTCCTCCGCACCGAAGCTGCAGGCGAGCACAATTCGCGGAGCGTAGCGCTTGATGGCGGCGGCGAGCACCTCTTGTGGTTGGCTGCCTTCCAGCGACTCGGCCCAGGCCAGCATGTCGCCAGTTGGTTGCTTTGTGTGCACGTTGTTTTCCACCCTATCCTTGCCACACTGAGATGCGGCTCAACTCATTCCACTTTTTCGACCAGAATCCGGTAGTGCGCCGCTTCCGGTTCCAGCGCTTCCTGTATGTGCACCAGATGCCCGTCATTCTTCAAACTGAGTGGCACATTCTTGATCGGCTCACCGGCATCCAACCATACTTCCAGTTTTTCACCGGCATCCATCATCTCCAGTTTCAACTTCGTTTTTACATAATTGAGGGGGCATGCGACACCCCTGAGATCATAGACCGGAGCACCGGTGGGAACCTGTGTGGCCGCCTTCGGCTCAACGGACGTAGAGGCCGTAGTTGCTGGGTCGGTTGTGAGCTTGAGATCCTTCCCTATCTGCTCTGTTGCGGCACGGCACGCATCAACAAAGCCTTTCGCAAAGGCCATTTTCTCTTGAGCCGATTCTGCCGTCGTATCCTTCGGCCCCAAGTCCCCCACCTTCTTGACGAGGTCACGATACGCAGCCGGCACGACGCCGTTTTGAGCGATGCGGCCGTCGAACTCTCGGAACGTATCGGCGTCCGTCGAGGGATCGAGGCCTTCCGTCACCAGCAGCGCTTTGGCTGCGGCAAGGACCGCACGGTACGACTTGTTCACCGAAACGGAGTATTGATGGTTGTCGATAAGGAGCTTCGCCTGATACAGCTCTTGGTCGGCTTCCAAGATTCCATTCTCGATCATCTCCAGCGCGCCGCCGGCACATTCACCGGGGCCAAGATCCTCAAGAACGAACTCTTCTTCCGCCTCCCAGTCGTAGTAAAAAGTGGGGTCCTCGACAAACGGCGGCACAATCGTATAAGGAATCAGCTCATCTTTAAGCGCATTTTTCCCTACCCGGTCAATGAAGGCCGGAAGCCCTTCGCCGGTTTGACGGTCCCGCCGATAGACGTCGATGAGGTGAGTAATGGCCGCCGATACGGCTTTCGCAGGCAGCTTGACCGTCATCTGACCGATTTTGGCCGTGCCATTTACCTTGCCGCCAAGATGCAGCTCGTAGAACGGCGCCGTATGTTCCCCGATGCGCTTGCCGACACCATGCAGGCCGATCGTCGCGATATGGTGCTGTGCGCACGAGTTGTGGCACCCGCTGATTTTGACGCTCACGTCCTTGAGGTCATCGGGGACACGCCCGGCCGGAAACACTTCCGCCAGGGCCCTTGCCAGCCCCTTGGACGAGGTAATACCCAGGCCGCAGGTATCGGTGCCCGGGCAGGCGATGATGTCTTCGACGAGTTCTGCGCCCGGATCCGACAGGCCCTGTGCAGCAAGGTCGTGATAAAGATCCGCAAGACGTGATTCCGGAATCCACCGGATAATCACATTCTGATTGATTGTGGTCCGCAGGTTGCCGTTTGAATAGCGCTCGGCCAAGCCTGCGACATGCATCATCTGACTTGCGGTCAGGTCTCCCATGAACAGTTTAATGACGGCAGCCACATAACCGGCCTGCTTCTGGCGTACGACATTCGTCCGCTTCCACATCTCAAAGGGCGTCTCCTGATGGGCGCCGCTCGGATGACCGTTGGGCTGGGCAACGCCAACCTTCACCCCATTGGACGTGGGCATAATCAACGAAACAGGGTCATCCTGATGCGGCAGCAGCCTGATCGGCTGCTGTGTCGGCCTCGCATATCCCATCGTGAGATACGCCTCTTCCCAACGCCGCTTGAATTCCGCGAAGCCCAGCTTTTCAATGACGAACTTCATTCGCGCTTTATTACGATTCTTGCGGTTGCCTAGGGTATCGAACACCTTGATGACGGCTTCGATCGTCGGGATCACTTCGTCCATCGGTGTAAATTCGCGCAGCACCTGCGCGATGCGGGGCGCTGAACCAAGTCCGCCACCGGCAACGATGCGGAAACCGATTGTGCCGTCCTCGGCTTTCACGGCAAGCAAGCCGATGTCGTGAATAGGAGTCAGGGCGCAGTCCTGTTTGCACCCGGAAAAGGCAATTTTGAACTTACGGGGCAGACTCTGATTCAGGGGGTTCCTCAAGAGATGATAGGCCACCGTTTTGGCGTAGGGTGTGATGTCGAATACTTCACCTTGACAGACCCCTGCCAAATGGCAACCAGTGACGTTTCGGACTGTGTTGGCGCAGGCTTCTCTCGTCGTCAGGCCCACTTCCGCCAGGCCTCGCATGATGTCGGGTACGTCTTTCAGCTCTGCAAAATGTAGTTGGATATCTTGGCGGGTCGTTACATGGCCGACGCCGGTCGTATAGCGCTCCGACAACTCGGCGATCCGTCTGAGTTGGTTGGCCGAGATACCGCCGAAAGGAATCTTGATGCGCACCATTTGTACTCCGGCCTGCCGTTGACCGTAGATTCCGTACTGAAGCCTGAACGGCTTGAAGAGATCACCGGCGATCTCGCCGGACAGCATGCGTTGCGCTTCCTGCTCGAAGGTTTCGATCTCCTCCTGAATGGCCGGAGGAATTGGTTCCGTCTGGACGACGACTGAATTGGTGGCGAGCTGGCTCATGGCTGACCTCAAATGTGATACATGAGAGTACGTTGCTCTTCGATTTCCCGCTGTTGTCCCGCGAGCTCTTCGATTGTGATCGCTTGAAGCACCTCGCGTTCCGCTTCGCTCACGCGAGTCCATATCTTGGCCAGGAGAGGATCCGATTTTGTCGTCGGACTCGGCCGTCCATTCACCCCGCCATGAAATAGTGGACCTTCAAGCGCCTCCAAAATTTCGGCGACGGACAAATCTGAGGGTTTCTTCGACAGAACATAGCCGCCTTGGGCCCCTCGAAGACTCGAAACCAAACCGGCCTTTTTCATCGCGTGGAGCACTTGTTCAAGGAATCTTGCCGGTATCCGCTGCCTCCTGGCGATAGATTTGGCTTGAATGGGGCCGGAACCCGACTGCATGGCCATGTCCACAGCAGCCATAATTCCATAGGTTGATCTA
>DASTJX010000005.1:0-3154 GCA_035716265.1 Nitrospira sp. | reverse complement strand
AAACAGCCGATCGAACGTGTGATTCTCCGCTGGGTTCACGGTAGACCGCGAGCTTCGTCGTGCCTTTGCTCACAATCGCTCCCTGACCAGGGATAATATCCTCAATACGCTCGACCTCGCCCGGTTTGATCCATTTCATGTATTGACCGGCCACGTTCACATTCTCGCGGGCGAATTCCGAAGCTGCCCCGACGCGTATGCGCGCAGGGTCATAGAGGTCTGCCCACGGGTTTTTGCGTCCGGCAATCAAATCGCTGAGGAGCATGCCTGCGATGGTGGCATGCGTCATGCCCATCCCGGAATCGCCGGTCGTGATGTAGACATGCTGCTCTCCAGGATTGCGACCAATGAACCCCAGCCCGTCGATAGATTCCATGACTTGGCCTGACCAGTGAAAAGCCGGCATCGCGGCCGTGGGAAACCATCCGCGTGCCCACTCGATGAGCCGTCCGTGGCGGTCCGTTTCATCCGCTTGCCCGGTTTTGTGGTCTTCGCCCCCCACAATGAGCACATCTTCTCTCTCACTGTAGGTGTGCAACCGCACATAGTGATACGGATCGGTCGTATCCCAATATAAACCCAGCGGCACGGTTCCCTTCGGGATCACGAATCCCACCACATACGTACGATACGCCGCTTGTTTGGTATGGATTGTCACGCGGTCGTTAATAGGTGTGTTTGTCGCGACAACGATGGAACGGCTTTCTACGGTCAGTCCCGAGGCGGTTTTGATGCGGGCAGGCGACCCATCGAAAACCTCAGCGACGTGAGTTTGCGTATAGATTTGGCCGCCACGCTTCAGAATGGCCTTTGAAAGGGCATTGAGATATTGAAGTGGATGGAACTGGGCTTGATCGGGGAATCGCAAGCAAGGACGATGCACCTGCGAAAGGGGCGGCTCCTTTAAAAGCTCGGCTTTTTTAAGCCCCGCACGATGGGCCGCCGCCAACTCCTCCTTTAATACGCTCTCTTCATGTTCAGGGGACAAAATCAGATATCCATCGAGACGGCCAAAATTACATTGGATGCGTTCCTCCTGGATCGTTTGCTCGATACGACTTATTGCAGCTGAATGACTCGCGGCTACAATGCGTGCGCCTTGTTCGCCATGAAGCCGCTCCATCTCCGTATAGCGATCATCAATGACGTGTGAAAGGTGAGCCGTGGTCCGTCCGGTCTCCCCGCTACCAATAAAGCCATCCTCAAGCAGAAGGACTGATGCGCCGTCTCGTGCGAGCAGATAAGCGGTCGTCAAGCCTGCTAAGCCACCTCCGATCACACACACATCGGCAGAGGTATTCACAGAAAGCTGAGCAAACGCCGGCTGCGGCTCAGTTTGTAACCAAATAGATTCTTGTCGTCCGGATGTATACGCCGCACCAGAAGCCATTGGGTCTTCACCTCTCGTTCGTCAACCATATCCCGCCTCTCGGAGAAGGCCTACTCCAGCATCCCCTTGTTAACACGGCACGAGTAAGGCTTAGAGGGGGCTCCGGCTAGGACAAGTGCTAGCGGCAACGTCCTAGTATCTGTCTGGTATCTGCAGGGGTACTTTTTAACCCAGTAGCGATGGATCTTCAGGGAGTCGCCATTGAAGGGGGGTCGCTTTCCTCCCGCGCCATGAACGCCACCCTCTCGACGGCTACAGCTTGCGGCTGGGATGCGTTATTCGTCTTTGCCCTTCCCTAGCATCCATTCATAGAAAGGAGACCACCGTGATGTGGGAGAAACCAGACTTTATCGAAATCAACATGAGTGCCGAGATTGGAGGCTACCAAGACGATTTTGAAGAGCGCGCGCCGTCGGAGCCGAGCGCCGTCAAGCAGCCGGTACAGAGTGCAAGTACAGACGAGGCATGAGTGACATGCGGATCCATGTCCTCGGCGCTGCGGCTGGAGGCGGTTTCCCGCAATGGAATTGCGGCTGTGCAAACTGTTGCGGCGTACGCGAAGGATCAATCCAGGCCACTCCTCTTACGCAAACATCCGTCGCCATTGCTGCCGGTGACAATGCGTGGTTTGTCGTGCATGCGTCGCCGGATATTCGAACCCAACTCATGGCATTTCCGTCACTGCATCCGCGCGCACTGCGGCACTCTCCCATTGCTGGCATTCTGCTTACGAATGCCGATCTCGACCAGACACTCGGGCTCCTGACATTGCGTGAATCACAGCCACTACATCTGTACGCCACAGAGAGAGTTCGTCATGCCTTCATGGATGAAAATCGTCTTTATCGTGCGCTGTGTCGGACACCGGAGCAAGTGACCTGGCACGAATTGAAGTTGGAGTCGCGGCAACCACTGTTCTTACCGGATGGGTCAGCGACCTCGCTGTCGGTTATGGCATTACCTGTACCTGGCAAAGTACCCCTTTACCTGGAAGGGTCGTCCAACCCTGAACAAGAAGATAATGTGGCCTTGCTCTTCAGCGAGGAACCGGGGGGATGTAGCGTCGCTTATGCTCCGTGCGTCGGAGGCACAAGCCCGTCGGTTGACCGTTTGCTCGATGAGGCGGACTGTCTTTTTTTTGACGGGACTTTTTGGTCCGACGATGAATTGCCTCGATTAGGGTTGGGAAACCGTACCGCTCGGGACATGGCCCACTGGCCGCTCGACGGAATCGACGGGAGCCTACCCGCGATTCAAAAGGCGAAGGCAAGCAGGCGGTTCTTGATTCATATCAATAACACAAACCCAATCTTACGAGCAGATTCCTCCGAGCGGCGGGAAATCAGTCAAGCTGGAATCGGGGTCGCCTACGATGGCCTTGAGGTGCTCGTGTGAAGACAATCCCATTCAATGAAGCCAACTTATTCGCCGAGCGCCTACGACGAGAAGGAAAAGAGCGGTATCACGCTCATCATCCCTTCCATGTCCTCATGCACGAAGGCCGCTTAACGAAGTATCAACTCCAACAGTGGGTGTTGAACCGCTACTATTATCAAACGCGAATTCCTATCAAAGATGCCCTCATCCTCTCGAAATCTGAAGATCCCGATTTCCGTCGCATGTGGATCCGCCGTATTCACGATCATGACGGGGATGAGGCCGCCTCAGGCGGGTTAGCGTTATGGCGCCGTCTCGGGGTTGCTGTCGGTCTCGATGAAGACACACTCACCAGTTACCGAAGCATGTTGCCCGGGGTGAGATTCG
>DASTJX010000004.1:0-6369 GCA_035716265.1 Nitrospira sp. | reverse complement strand
TGAGCCCGTAATAATTTGGGTAGTCGAAATATTCGAAGGTTGCCTCAGTGATATACCGGACGTGCGTCGGATCAACAAAAGCTTCCCGGGAAGCGTAATACGGCGTCCGCACAAAGATTTTGGCGCCGGGTTCACACACCCGGTACAGTTCAACCACAAAAGCCATCAAGTCATGCATATGCTCAACGATGTGATGAAGATACACAACACTGACGCTCCCATCTCTGAAAGGCAATCCCTGCTCAAAATCGCAGAGAACAGCAACCCCGGGAACCTTCCTGCGATCGACACCAAGTGCTCCATCATGTTTATTCGCTCCACAACCGATGTCAAGAATCGCGCCTGCCATAAACCTCCCCGCGAGGCCTCTTCTTACTTTAGCCTGCGTGTCAGTAGTCGCTCTGCAGCCGCCCACACTTCGGCCACCGTGATGAGCTTCATGCAGTTTTGCTCAGCCCGTCGGCAGGTTGGATGAAAACAGTCCCGGCAATCAAGACCTTTGTACATCACTTCCGCAGGGCCGCCGCGTGGTCCCCATTCCATAGGATTGGACGGACCGAACAGCCCTACCACAGGCGTGCCCACCGCTGCGGCGATATGCATGGCACCCGTGTCGTTGCCGACGAACAACGCCGACCCTTTCAATAGCGCTGCCAGCGTCCGGACACGTGATAGACCGGCGATGGAGACCAACCGGTGCTTCGCCTGTCTCACGACTGTCTCGGCCAGCGTCGCCTCTTGTGGGCTGCCAGCCACTAACACCTGACATCCATAACGGTCGGCCACGTGGTCGGCGAGTTCGGCAAACCGTTCCGACGGCCAGGCTTTAAACCAGTAGCGAGCGCCCGGTTGGATGACCACCCGCGGCTTGTCCGATTGCACGCCGAGACGTCGAAGGAGGTCGCCTGCCGCTGCGTCATCTTCCTCCGTTAACCACATTTTCGGGATGCGGTCGAAGACGGGAATAGCCAGGGGGGCGAGCGCCGACAAGTCGCGTTCGATTCGATGAACGCCTGCATCGCTTGTGATGATCCGTGTGTAACAGCGTCCCGTCCAGCGGTGTTCTGCGTTAAAGCCGATGCGGACGCCTGCGCCGCTGATCCACGTGAGAAGGGCCGCCCGGTCGCCATCAGTCAAATCCACGACCGTGTCGAAGCGACGCCGTCGGATATTTGCAATGAAACGGTATTGCTGCACAAGTGAACCGCGCTCGAGTGAAAGGACTTCATCGATATGAGGATTGGACTGGAGGATATCCTCCGTCCCCCGATTCACGATCACGGTCAACCGGGCTCCCGGATAAGCCGCTTTCAGGGCCTGCCATGTCGGCGTCGCCAGCAGCACATCACCCAGATACCGCAATTTGATGGATAAAATGTTTTGCGCCATGCGGCTCATCCTACCGGCAGAGCGACGAGTATAACGACAAAGTTTGTGAGGCCACATGCGACCACCGGTAGCTCTTGACGCGAAGAAAACCCTTCTCTTTCAGCGAGATGCGGAAGGTCTCGTTCTCCAACACCTGGACCATCGAGTCGGCCAATGCCCGTGCATCATGCGGATCGATGACCACCGCTGCGTCGCCGGCCACCTCGCCCAAAGCCGTATCGTTGGATGTGATGACAGGCGCACCGCAGGCCATGGCCTCTAACACCGGCATGCCGAACCCCTCGTACAAGGATGGAAATACAAAGAGATCGGCATAGGAGTAGAGCAATCGCAAATCCTCTCTCGATAATCGCCCAGGACACAGGACATGAGCAGCCATTCCATACGAAGCGGCGGTCTGTTCATAGGACCCGAATGCGTGCATCGGTGACCCGACAAGAAGGACCGTTCGACCATCCAGTTGTTTTCGAATGAGTGAAGCAGCCTCGAGGACCTTTCGATGGTTTTTTCGTGGATCCGCGCCTCCGACAAATAGGATAAACCGATCGGTCTTCAACCCTATGCGCTGCTTCAAGACACTCATCTCTGCAGCGTCACGTCGTGGCCTGAACTCTTCGGAGACACCGTTGGGGATGACGGTGATGTGTTGCTCAGACAGGTCGTAGACCGACATCAATTCCCGCGCTGAGAATTGGGAAACGGTGATAACTTTTTTCGCGCGCCGGGCGATCCGCTTCGTTTTATATGATGACAATCTCTGGCCGAGCAATTTCGACGAATATTCCGGAAATCGTTCGAGCCATAGATCATGAATCGTGACGATGCCGCCAAACCGTCCCACGGTATGCATTCGAAAATTCGTCCCATGATATAAATCCAACCGATCGGTTGTTCCTCGTCCTATCATCGCCCACTTCGAAGCGGTCACCCACTCAAGACGATCGACGCCAGTCCATTGGGATGTCTCGGATGGTGGACTCGTGCCCGGTCTGAGGTATCCCACGAAACACGCCTCCGAAGGAGTGGCCAACATGGCTCGCAGCAAATAGTAGGTGTGCCAGCCGACCCCGCCCCGGTCGCCCACGATGGGGCTGGCATCGATCCCGATTTTCATGTTCGGTCCCGGTGCGCTGAGAGCACATCCTCATACAACCGCTCCATGGCCGTCACGGACGCTCGCAGATCGAATCGCTCTTGGACCCATTTCACCGCTCGCTCTCCCATGGCCCTTCTCCGGCCGCCATCACGCAGGAGGGACAGCACCGCACCACTCAATGCTTCAGGATCATCCGGCGCGACCAAAAGCCCGGTCTCTCCCTCCTCGACGACCTCGGGAAGCCCGCCCACGTTCGTCACGACCACGGCTTTTCCGGCTGCGAGAGCCTCCACGACTGCAATGCCAAAGCCTTCCATACGTGCGGGATGGACATACAAGGACAACACCGCCAGGAACGGCTTCACATCCTCCTGAAATCCGAGGAAATGGACGTGATCTGAAATCCCGAGTTCTGCCGACAACGCTCGCAACCTCTGTTCATAGACACCGTCGCCTGTGCCGATCACCATATAATGCACCGCCGGGAGAGTCCGGATGATAGCCGGCAATGCCCTGAGCATGACGTCATACCCTTTCCGCGGAAACAGATGCGCCACCGTTCCCAACAACAGGGCTTCCTCCGACACACCGAGCGTGCGGCACATTGTCTTCCGATCGACCGTTCCAACACCGCTTGTGGCCAGATCCACTCCGCTATAAATCTTCTGGACCGACCGCTGGTCGACGCCGCCGGCGATCAACGCCCGTTGGACTTGCCGCGAAATTGCGATCACAGCGTCGAGTTCATGGAGGCGGTATCGTTTGACTTTTTCCGGCTCGATTTCTTGACGGACATGCCCCACCACAGGTATTCGAAGACCGGGACGGCCGCGGACAGCTTCAAGGGTCTGAGGCACCCACCAGATATCATTCACGTGGATCAGCGCAGGCTTGAGTTGGTCAAGCAAGGTCTGAAGCTTTTTGACTGCCAACCATCGGATGAACGGCGAAAACCATTTGCGCCAAGGCGGGAGCATCATCGGATGATGCAGGACGCCGGCTTGAGCCATGAGAGTCGAGAGCGGCCCCTCAGAGGGACACGCGACATGCGGCTCCCAGTCGGGTCTGCCGAGGGTCCGGAGTATGGCAAGCAGATCACGTTCGGCCCCGCCCACGGCGGCGACCCCATGGATATACAGGAGTAGTCTGGCCACTAGTTGGCATCCCGAACGCCCATGGACGATCTGGTCATGTCCCACAACTTGGCATACTTCACGAAGGTGTACATGCCGGCAAAGACGGACACGATCAGACCGCGTATGCCGTCGAGATAGCCCCGCTTGAGCACATAACTTTTTACGAAGACGACGAGCGGCCGGAAGAGCAGGTCCGAGGCCCCCACATGGCGAACGGTGCGGGCTTTCTCCTGCGCCGCCAGTGTCGTATAGTGGCCAAACTTTCGGAAATGGTCCCGGATACGGCGCTCGGTGAAGTGGTCCAACGGACTTGCCAATTTTCCAATCGGCCCTTGGACGATCAAATTTTCATGCACGGGCACGTCGTTATACCTGGCGTGACCTCGCCGGAAGAGGCGGATCTGGTAATCGGGATAGACACCGGCATGGCGCACCCATTCTCCGTAAAAGAAATTTCTGCGTGGGATTTCATACGCCACCGGTTCTCCTGCTTTCCAGCAGCTTATCCGTTCCGCCATTTCATTGCGTAAAGCCGGCGGCACCCGCTCATCCGCATCCAGGATCAGAATCCACTCGGTCGCCACCTGATCGATGCCGTAGTTTTTTTGGGCGCCAAAACCCGGCCATGGCCGCACGATCACCCTTGCGCCGGCGGCAGACGCAAGTTCGGCTGTGCGGTCGCTGCTTTCGGCATCTATGACGATCCGCTCGCCCGCCCACGCGACCGATGCGAGGCAGTCTTCAATATTCTCCGCTTCGTTCTTCGCGATCAGAATACAGGCCAGTGACGGGGCGTGCGCGACGTTCACGAGGATGACCCGCCCTTCTGCCACGTCCCGCTACCGAGAGCTTGAATTTGGCGGCGGTGCAACTCGACGATCTTGTCAGGCGGCACATACAACCAGCGCCAGGACACGGCCCGCTGCCATTGCCTTGCCAATTTTTCGAGCGGCCTACTGACGTGGCGACGCACGAGGTCGCGAAACGAACGCCGGCCCGAAATCGGTTGAAAATAATTGGGCTTGTACCACAACCGTTCCTGCTCTTCTCTCGACCATTTGTCATGGATCGACAGCCGCGGGTGCGTACAGGCAAAAGGCTCTCGCCTTCCTTTGATGGTCGCTCGGATGAAGTGATGGACGTAGCAGCCTCCAAAAATCTTGCAGCGCCGGACATCCCCCAGCTCCTCTTCACGTTTTCGAAGCGTGTAGTACAAGTCCCAATCCGCTGCCTGAACTCGTTCATCCAAACACCCGATTTTCTCCAGGGTAGAGCGCCGAAGCATGACGCAGGAGCCGTTGAGCCCGTCGAACATGACGTCCGAGAAACTCCGATAGACCTGACTGCAGAAGGCTTCCCAGTCGCCGTACATCGCACGAATCTTGGCGTGGAGTTGGGCCTCGCTCTTCCCGGATGAGAGACGGCCTTGTCCGATCGTTGCCCAGCGCGCCTGTATCCAATCCGTCAGCGCCGGCGTCGGCATCATTTCCAAGCCTAACGGCGTGACAGCGTCCAGACTGAACCGCTCCATGGCCTCGATCAGCCGGCCGTTCCAATTCGGTCCGACGTACAGATCATTGTTGATATGGCACACATAGGTCCCGCTCGAATTCCGTGTCCCGAGATTCATCGATTCGGGATAGCACAGATTTGCGGTATTTCGTATGACCCGGCATCCTTCCGATTCGAAAAACTCAGCCGAACCGTCGGTGGAATGATTGTCGATGACCACCACTTCATAGGCACCGGTCGTGTATTGGCGAATGCCTTTGAGAAAAAGTTGATTGTGCCCGATCTGATTGTGGATGGCGACGATGAGGCTCAACACGACGTACCTGTCCCGTCCCGCTTGACCGCATATTTGAACTCATCATTCCAATGCAGCACCGTATAGCTACAGTGCCGGGGAAGCACGCCCTGCAGTTGGTTGAGATCCTTCATGGAACCGTATATTCGCCTGATGAATTGTCCATGGCGGCAATGGCAAAAATCGTCAATCGACTTGGCCGTCTTGGGTTCGAATGTCAACGTGTCACCTTCTCCCAAATAGACGAACCACCGGTGGAACGGCCAGCCGCGCTGCGCATGAGGGAAGTTGTACCCCTGCTCGTAGAACGGACTTGGCGTCTCGATGTAGCCTGCCCGCGCGATGCGCATCAGTTCTTTGCACGCGGAGGCAGGGTCCTGGGTATGCTCCAACACATGGGAGGCGTAGACGTAGTCAAACGTCTTGTCTTTGAATGGAAGCGATTCAACCGTCGCCACAAGGAGCGGAAGCCCAAGATCTTGTATCGGTTTCCCGCGCTCGGAATTATCCTCGGGAAGGAGGTCGACCAAGTGGGTCGCGTCTTCATGCGGGCGATGACCGGATCCAACATCCAAGACCCGCCGTTGGGACCCTGTGTGGAACTTCCGCCTAAGGCGAAACTTCCAACGACGGATAATATCGGACAATCGCATGACCTTGCTCCGTTTTAGCGCGCATCGTGTAAGAGACGGTGTTCAGCGCGGACGAATGCGCCGGGGCTAACGAACAAACAGAGAGTGCTGCCCATACTTGCGAAAGACATCCCTCGACTTGGGGAACTGCTGCGGGAGATGGCGAACTCTACCCGCGCGCAGCAGATCGTTGCAATTGGCGATAAGCGCCCGTCTCATCCCGACGAAGCGGCATGGCCTTCGTTCTTGCCGGCAATCAACCATGTGATCGCGCGCCTCCACCTGAAAAGGCCTCTTCCAGTGGAACAC
>DASTJX010000003.1:0-15566 GCA_035716265.1 Nitrospira sp. | reverse complement strand
GACATCTATGTCGGCGAACATTTTGCTTTCGGACGGGGTCGCGCCGGCCGTATTGCGGATTTGGAACGATTTGGCCGCACGCTGGGATTCAGCGTCCATCCCGTCAAGCCCGTCATGCTGAACGGGGGAGTCGTGAGTTCCACGAAAATCCGAACCTTCATTCAAGCCGGCCGCATGGACGAGGCGGCGGTCTGGCTCGGACGGGCTTACGGCATCACGGGAGCGGTCGTAAGGGGGGAGCAGAAGGGACAAGCGCTCGGTTGGCCAACTGCCAATCTGCGAATCCCGCCGGAGCGTGTGGTTCCGCCGGATGGCGTCTATGCCGCACGAGCCTCCTGGGAAGGCACGGCCTTCGATGCAATCGCGTACATCGGGACGAGACCGACGTTCGGTACCGGCGAGCGCTTGATTGAGGTCAATGTATTGGACCAGCGGGCAAACCTGTACGAGAAGGAGATGACCGTAGAATTTATCGAACGACTGCGGGGAGATCACGCCTTTGCGTCAGCCGGCGAGTTGGCAGCCCAGATTGCCGTTGACGTCGGCCGGGCCAGGGTAAGCCTGCGCCGATTCGCGGAGGGGGCTCCATAGATGGCAGTCGCGACGACCACCCGGGCCCGGCACCCCGTGTTTCACGGAATGGTCCGGACTATTCGGGATCAGCAGCTGATTGAGCCGGGGCAGCATTTGCTCGTCGCGGTTTCCGGGGGGCCTGATTCGGTCGCCTTGTTGTCGCTGCTAACGGCTCTGGCGCCGGGCTGGCGTCTCACACTCACGGTGGTGCACTTCAATTACGGGCTCCGCGGGACTGAATCCGATACTGACGAGGCCTTTGTTGCCGCGCTGTGCCGCGAACGGGGAATCGCTTTGGTCGTTCAAAGGCCGGTGTTGACCAAGCCACGCCGGGCGGCTTCCCTTCAGGCGCGCGCCCGCGCAGCTCGCTACCGCGCGATGACGGAACTGGCAGATGACATCCGCGCGGACCGCATTGTCACCGGCCATACGGCGAACGATCAGGCCGAAACCGTGCTCTTGTGGCTGTTGCGGGGCGCAGGTCTGACAGGACTCTCGGGGATGCGATTCATCCGTAACCAACGGATCGTACGCCCGCTGTTGAAGATGACGCGACAGGACGTGCTGGACTATCTGAGGCGAGAGGGGTTGCGCTATCGGGAGGACAGCAGCAACGCCACGTCCCTCTATCGGCGTAACCGTATCCGTCGCGAGCTGTTGCCGGTGATGGAACAGATCACTCCCGCGATCGTTCGCCTGCTGGCGCGCCAGTCCCATGTCCTACGAGCAGACGACGAGTATTTGGAAGAAATTGTGGATCACTTGTACCGGTCGACGGTGATCGTCGAGCCTAGTGGGAACCAGCGGTTTGAACGACAGGCGCTCACCCGCCTTCCCGCGGCACTGCAACACCGTCTGGTGCGCCGGTGTCTTCGCGCGGGCGACCCCGAAGGGCGGGCGCCGAGTCTGCGTACTGTCGAAAGCGTGCTGCGGCTCCTGGCCGGCAAGGCCAAGGGAATGCTCTCGGTCCGAGGACTTCACGTGTTCACCGAGCGTGAGTGGGTCGTCTTCCGACACACTTCGCAGCAGACGATCTCTGGCATTTCCAAACAATCCTTCTCAGCAGTCGCTGTGCCAGGCTCCCTTCCTGCTACGGTGTATTGGCCTGGTACACGACAACAAATTCATGTACAAGTGATGACCAAGCAGGCGGCCGAGCCGTGGTTGAAACAGGCAACGCCGGATTGCGCCGTGTTTGATGCGGACCGGTTGTCCGCGCCATTAACCATCAGGGCGTGGCAGGCGGGCGATCGGATGCATCCGCGTGGCATGCGCGGGAGAAGCAAGAAACTACAGGACTTATTCACCGACATGAAGGTGAGCCGGGAAGCGCGCAGTCGTATTCCGCTCTTGGTCGCCCCGGAAGGCATCGTCTGGGTGATCGGCCGCCGACAGGATGACCGGTGTGCCGTCGGGAAGGACACCCGCCGCTGTGTTGTCGTTACGGTTCAATCAAAAGCGGGCAGCGAAGGAGCCGGATAAGATGGAGCGCATCTTTGGACGGCCGATCGTGACGCAGGAGGAAATGCGTGCACGCATCAAGGAGCTCGGCAAGCAGATTGCTAATGACTATGCAGGCAAAGATCTCGTGCTTGTCGGCGTACTTAAAGGCGCCTATGCCTTCTATGCGGATCTCGCTCGGGCCATTCGGATTCCCATGCGCGTCGATTTTATCATCGTGGCGAGTTATGGCAGTCAGTCGAAAACGTCGGGAAAAGTAAAAGTGATCACAGAGCTGACGGAACAGATCAAGGGGAAAGACGTCTTGCTTGTCGAGGACATCGTCGATTCCGGATTGACTGTGGAGTACTTGATCAAGACTCTGAGCAAGCAGAAGCCCAAGTCGATTAAAGTGTGCACCCTGTTGAGCAAGCCGGAACGGCGAACGATCGACGTCCCGCTTGATTATGTGGGATTCAAGATTCCCAACAAATATGTCGTGGGCTACGGGCTTGATTATCAACAGAAATACCGAAACCTCCCGTACCTCGCTGAGCTCGACATGGAAGGGGAGCAAGAGTAACCAGGACTCGGAACGGTTGTCAGTTCGAAGAAGCCTGTGGTAACATCACTCAAGCTCGCGTATTTCCTGGCGACTTGAGGAAGCCAGGCACAAGGAGAAGTGGATGAATTCTCGGGCAAAAAATCTGCTCTTCTGGGTCGTTGTCGGCCTGTTCATGATTTTACTGTTCAACCTGTTCAGTGTACCGACTCATGCCCCGGAAGAAGAAGTTATTTTCAGCGATTTCATGGCCAAGCTCGACAAGGGTGAAATTGAAAAGGTCATCATCAAGTCCAGTCACGTCAGCGCCGTCCTGAAGGACAAGACCCGCATACGAACCTTCACCGCCGAATATCCGGATTTTGTGAAGGTGTTGCGCGAAAAAGGCGTGCAGATCGAAGCGAAGCCGCCGGACGAAAGTCCGTGGTACATCACGTTCCTCGTGACCTGGGGACCCTTCGTGCTCTTCCTGGGGCTCTGGTTCTTCTTGATGCGACAGATGCAAATCGGCGGCAACAAGGCCCTGTCCTTCGGCAAGAGCCGCGCGCGCATGTTGACCGAAGAACGGAAGAAAGTGACGTTCTCGGATGTGGCCGGCATCGACGAAGCGAAGGAAGAAGTCCTCGAAATCATCGAATTCTTAAAGGATCCGCGGAAGTTTCAAAAGCTCGGCGGACGAATTCCGAAAGGGGTCTTGATCGTCGGTCCTCCTGGAACCGGCAAAACCCTGCTGGCGAAAGCCATCGCCGGCGAAGCAGGCGTGCCCTTCTTCAGCATCAGCGGATCGGATTTCGTGGAAATGTTCGTCGGGGTCGGCGCGTCGCGGGTGCGTGATCTCTTCGAGCAGGGCAAAAAACACGCGCCCTGCATCATTTTCATTGACGAAATCGATGCGGTCGGCCGCCTGCGTGGCGCCGGCTTGGGCGGCGGACACGATGAACGCGAACAAACCCTGAATCAGTTGCTCGTCGAGATGGACGGGTTCGACACGACGGAAGGCGTGATTTTGATCGCTGCAACCAATCGGCCGGACGTGCTTGACCCTGCGTTGCTGCGCCCGGGACGCTTCGATCGGCAAGTGGTCGTCAATCGGCCGGATTTGCGCGGCCGTTCCGAAATCTTGAAGGTGCATACGAAGAAAGTGCCGATTGCCACGAACGTCGAGTTGGAAAAGATCGCTCGCGGGACACCGGGCTTCTCGGGCGCGGATTTGGAAAACCTTGTCAACGAAGCGGCGTTGTGGGCGGCACGCCAGAATAAAAAAGAAGTTGAAGTCATCGATTTCGAGATGGCCAAAGACAAGGTGCTGATGGGCGCCGAACGCAAGAGCATGATCCTCAGCGACGAAGAAAAGCGAACGACCGCATATCACGAGGCGGGTCATGCCTTGATCGCCAAACTGCTGCCCGGCACCGATCCCGTCCACAAAGTCACGATTATTCCACGCGGTCGGGCATTGGGCGTCACGATGCAGTTGCCCACCGACGACCGGCACAACTATTCAAAGGAATTCCTGTACAACAACCTCGCCATTCTCATGGGCGGGCGCGTGGCGGAAGAACTCGTGTTGAAACACATCACCACCGGCGCTGGAAACGACATCGAGCGCGCGACGGATCTTGCGAGAAAAATGGTCTGTGAATGGGGTATGAGCGAAAAGCTGGGGCCGTTGACCTTCGGTCGAAAGGAGGAGGAAATTTTCCTCGGCCGGGAGTTGACCACCAAACGGGATTTCAGCGATCAAGTCGCCCTGGAAATTGATCTCGAGATCAAGCGGCTGGTCACCGAAAATTACGAACGGGCCAAACGGCTTCTCACTGAGCACATGAGAAGCCTCAAAGCGCTCGCGGAGGCCCTGCTGGAAAAGGAAGTGTTGGATGCCCCGGAGATTGATCAGATCCTGATGCAGAACTCCTCGCAGACCGTGCCTGCCTAATAGCTGCCAGTCTCACTGCAGCTTCAGGGCACTGGAGTTGCAGAAGATCATACCTCGTGCATCATGAAAACCTTGTCCGCTGCAGTGCTCCAAGATATATCAATGAGGTAGGTAAGAATGGCCTATGTCATTCGTGTCATTCAAGATACAGCACTGTATCTTGATCCCAACAGCACTGCTGCTCTCGCTCCATCGAACTCGTGACTGCAACCAACCATGGAACTCCACCTCACAGAGCGACGCCTTTCCCTCGATCGCCCCCTGTTGATGGGCATTGTCAATGTGACGACGGATTCGTTCTTCGACGGAGGGCGTTTTGTGGATCCTCAATTGGCACTGGAGCATGGACGCCGGTTGGTCGAGGAAGGTGCGGATATCCTCGACATCGGTGCCGAATCCACCAGACCTGGCTCACTTCCCATCGACGAAAAGGAAGAGCTCCGTCGACTCGTTCCAGTCGTCGCGGCGCTCGCCCAGGCTGTGTCCGTTCCCATCTCCGTCGATACCTCCAAAGCCGCTGTGGCCAAGGCTGCAATCACGGCCGGCGCCGTGATGGTGAATGATGTGACGGCGTTGCGTGGCGATCCGGCCATGGCGGACGTCGTGGTTCAGACGGGAGTCGCCCTGGTGTTGGTGCACATGCAGGGAACTCCACGGACGATGCAGCAGGCACCGACCTACGAGGACGTTGTTGAGGAAGTCGGTGATTTTTTGGCCGAGCGAGCGCGCTTCGCCATCGAGCGCGGAGTCGCGAAATCACGGATTGTGCTTGATCCGGGCATCGGATTTGGTAAAGTCCTCACGCATAACCTTGACCTTCTCGCGCATCTGCGTGCGTTCACCACCTTGGGGTTTCCGGTGTTGGTCGGTCCATCGAGAAAAGGATTCATCGGTCAGTTGACCAAGCAGTCGGTCGAGGCACGTGCCTGGGGAACCGCGGGCGTCGTCGCCCTGGCAGTGCAACAGGGGGCGAACATTCTGCGTGTGCACGACGTGGCGGAGATGCGGGACGTCGTGAACGTGGCAGCGGCGATCTCAGGCCGAATGCGGGGCTCATTACGGGAACAGCATGCGTAAACTCTTCGGCACAGACGGCGTACGCGGGACGGCGAACCTCGAGCCGATGACCAGTGAAACTGCCATGCAGCTGGGGCGCGCTGCCGCTCACATTTTCATGCGAAGAGCCGGACGCCATCAAATCGTGATCGGTAAAGACACGCGCGTCTCGGGCTACATGCTGGAAGCCGCTTTGTTGTCGGGCATCTGCTCGATGGGCGTCGACGTGCTGCTGGTCGGGCCGATGCCGACCCCGGCTATCGCGTTTTTGGCCAGAAGTCTGCGGGCCGACGCCGGCGTCATGATTTCCGCCTCGCATAATCCGTATCAAGACAACGGCATCAAGTTCTTTTCGAACGACGGTCTCAAGTTGCCGGATGAAATTGAAGCGAGAATTGAACAGCTCATCGTCTCGAATGAAATCGCCCATCTTCGTCCGACTGCAGATGCCATCGGGAAGGCCTTCCGCATCGATGACGCGGAGGGGCGATACATTGAATTCGTCAAACGGTCGCTTCCCAAAGACCTGGACTTTCAGGGCATCAGGCTCGTGGTCGATTGTGCCAATGGCGCTGCATACAAAGTGGCGCCGACCGTCCTGCGCGAGTTGGGCGCGAAGGTCGACGTGATCGGTAATAAGCCGGACGGGATGAACATCAATGCCGGATGCGGTGCGGTGCACCCGACGCTGCTGCAGCGGGCCGTGAAGGAATATGGCGCGCAATTAGGCATTGCGCTCGACGGCGACGCTGACCGCGCCATCTTCGTGTGCGAGCAGGGCAATGTCATCGACGGCGATCACATTATGGCTGCGCTGGGACTCGATCTCCACCGCAAGGGCCAGCTGGCGAAACAGACCGTAGTCGGCACCGTCATGAGCAATTTTGGCTTGGAACTGGCGCTCAACCGGGCAGGTATCAGATTGCTCCGCACAGCCGTCGGCGACCGATACTTGCTGGAACGGATGTTGGGAGATGGGTATAACTTCGGCGGAGAGCAATCCGGTCATTTCATTTTTCTCGACCACAATACGACCGGCGACGGGCTGATTTCTGCGCTGCAAGTGCTCTCGCTCATGAAACGGACCGAACAGCCGCTGTCGGAGCTGGCGAAAGCCATGACGGCGGTCCCTCAAGTGTTGCTGAACGTCAAGGTCTCGAAGAAACCGAATTTGGACAGCATTCCGGATGTGCAGCAAGCGATTGCCGAAAGCGAACGCCGTTTCAACGGCAGCGGTCGTGTCCTCGTCCGCTATTCCGGCACCGAACCCGTGCTGCGTATCATGATCGAAGGCGAACACGATAGTCTCATCCGCGAAGAAGCCGATCGATTGGCACGAATCGTCTCGGCCCACCTCAGTTAAGTTCCTGGTTCAGCCACATCACGTCATCACTGCTGGAACGGAAGCGATGCTGCCGTCCCTCGCCTTTGCCTTCATCTGCGGCCTTGCGCTGGGCTCTCTCGTTCCCTATTTTCCGATGTCGATTGCTCTCGGATTGGTAGTGACCGTCCTCGGATCGGCCATCATCCAGGCACATGGATGCTCAACAGCCGGGATGTCGACTGCGCACTATGGCTGCCTGTTAGCGGGGATCCTCTACTGGGTTGTGAGCGTCGAAAGCTCCTCTGGGCCGGTCCTCCTCAACAAGGGCCCGGAGACGTTCGAAACTTGCACGGGACGGATTATCTCGCCCGTCCAACTGGCTCCCGATCGAATGAGTATGGTGATCAGGTGTGATCCGACTCCTGGCAGCGCAGGTCCGCCGCTCGCGGTTCGCTTGACGTGGCGTGCTCCGGACCGGCCGCTCTTCGAGGGTGATCGTATCCGGCTTCGAGCACGATTACGCACGCCGAGCGGTTCGTCCAACCCTGGTGGATTCGACTATGCGGCGTATCTCGAGCATCAAGGCATTGACGCCGTCGCCACAGTCAGCGGGGTGGAAGCCATCGAGTTTCTGGAGTCGGGAGGGGCCAGCCCGCGCTGGGCTTTGTGGAATCGATTCGACCGATGGAGGGCATCGATTCGTCGGTTGGCGCTGGAGAGTCTGTCTCAGCCTGCCCTAGGTCTGTATGTCGGGGTCATCATCGGTGAACGAGGATATCTCGATCCTGAGGTCAGGGACCAATTCATGGTGACGGGAACCGTACACCTCTTGTCTATATCGGGAAGCCATCTCGGGCTGGTCGCGATGATCACCTTCGTGGCGGTCAGGCGCAGCCTGCTGCTGCTTCCGGCCTCGTGGCTCCTGGGCTTGTCGCGACGGATCACGCCAACGAGGGTTGCCGCTCTCGCGACTGTCGTGCCAGTGACCGCGTATGCCTGTTTAGCCGGAGCGGAGGTGGCGACGGTTCGCTCGCTTCTCATGGTACTCGTCGCCTTGATGGCCAAATGGCTGGGCTATGAACGACGGATGTTCTATGCCTTGTCCGCGGCGGCGTTGATCATCGTGACGCATGATCCTCAAGCGATTTACGACATCTCATTCCAGTTGTCGTTTCTTTCAGTTGGTGCTGTCGCCTGGTGGCTGGCGAAAACCACGGGCTCTGGAGCCCAGGGCACTGGAGAAGGCGATGTGCCGCCTCTATCGACGCGTGCGGTGATAGGACAGTGGATATCGGATACAGTCCTCATGAGCGCGGTCGTGACGCTGGTGACGATCCCGTTGGTGGGGCTGTACTTTAATCAATTCCCATGGCTCGGCCTGCTCACGAATCTCGCTGCAGTGCCGTTGATGGGAGGAATTCTTGTTCCGATGGGACTTGGCGCCGTCGTCTGGCAAGGCGTTTTCGGAGGAGAGCATCTGCCATTTGCACAAGCGATCCAGTGGTCCATGGACGCGCTGGTCTCCGCTCTACGTTTTGTCTCGGTCCTGCCCGGTGCCGAGTGGCACGGGGCCTCACCATCTCTGCCCTCTCTCGTGCTTTTCTATGGATGCCTGACCACATTCGCGATCCGGTCCGGTCGAAAAAGCATCCGGTGGATCGCCGGAAGCGGTCTCCTCTTGCTCCTCGTCTGGTGGCTGTGGTCACCAAGACTCATGCTCGATGGCGATCGCTTTCGCATCACATTTTTGGATGTGTCGCAAGGCGATAGCGCGGTGCTTGAACTACCGGGCGGTGAAGTCGTGCTGATCGATGGCGGAGCCACTTATGAGCGGTTCGATATGGGACGTAGTGTGGTGGCACCTTACCTATGGAACCGGGGAATCAGGGCGATCGACTATGTGATTGCGACGCACCCCCAAGTGGACCATGTCGGCGGCCTCACGTATGTGCTCAGGCATTTCACGGTGCGGCATGTATGGGGAAGTGGGGATACGCGTCAGGAGCTTTTTTATCAGCGGCTCTCCGAGGCGCTGGCGCAGCAAGGCTTGACCGAGCACGCGGTCCGTGCCGATCAGGACACGGTCATGCTGGGCAATTGCTCCTTGAAGGTCTTGAATCCGTTCTCTCCGGTGGTGCCGCTCCCGGCGTCGTCTCGCCGTCTCCAGGGACATAGGCTCAACAACCGCTCCGTTGTGACGCAGTTGATCTGCGGCACCCACAAGATGCTGTTTGCCGCCGATGTTGAAGAGGAAGCCTTGTCGCGCATGAGCCGGGACGAGCAGTCTGAGCGGGTGGATTTGGTGAAAGTTCCACACCATGGCGCAGGGAGTTCGTTGCAGCCTCAGTGGCTGGATCGGATCAATCCAGCCTATGCCGTCGTTTCAGTTGGGCGATATAATTCCTATGGCCACCCGGCCGACGCCGTCCTGCAGGCCTATCGCGCCCGCGGGATTTCAGTGTATCGCACAGACCTCGACGGCGGGGTGTGGGTAACGGGGAGGCGCTCACAGCCAGCGCTGAAGATTCATCGTACGAACGACGAAGGAATTCAACCACTGGCTCTTCCTGCCTGTTTCTGGGTCTGTGAACAGGCAAATTGGGAACGGTTGCTCCACCGTTGGATGGAGTCATCGTGACCGGATCCTGTACATTTGAGGGCACGTGCAGACGAAAATAGGCAAACGTGTCGATGGCAGGTATTTTCTCATCGCTAAGTCCTCAATTCTACACAGCTCCTTATTCATGGGAGCAAGGCATAGCGTGTGCAATCGCAGCCCTTGGATCAGCTTCTGTATAAGGGGTCTCACATGGCAAAGCTCGTCCGCATCGTGATCCAGCTTCCGCTAGATTTAAAAACCCGCTTGGACGGCCTCAAACAGCAAGGCTATACGACCAGCGGGTTCATTCGTGCCATGCTCGAGCGTGAACTCGCAAAAATCGACGAGCAGATCCCTGAGCAGAAGTCCTTGACGCTCGTTCCAACAATCAAGCGAGCCAACAGTCGATAATCCTCCCCGTTTCCTCCGGCTCCTCCTTGCAGCCCCTTGCGCTCCCTATACGAATCCCGTTACATAGAGTGGCCTATGGTTCCGACCGTTGAATGGCATAAGGGTGCTGTACGCCTGCTCGACCAGAGTCGCCTTCCGGAGACGGTTGCATTCCTGGACTGCCGCGATGTTGAGGCCGTGGCATCCGCCATTCGGGAGTTGAAAGTACGCGGCGCGCCGGCGATCGGGGTGACCGCCGCCATGGGAGTGGCGCTGGGAGCACAAGCGATTTCCGCTACCGATTACGATGCCTTCGTCAAAGCGCTGCTGCCGATCTGCGATCAACTGGCCGCGACACGGCCGACAGCCGTCAATCTTTTCTGGGCCATCGACCGGATGAAACGCAAACTCTCTGCCCTGGGCTCCGAGTCGGTCTCGTCGATCAAATCGGCCTTATTAGGCGAGTCGCAAATTATACTCGACGAAGATATCGCCCTGTGCAAATCGATGGGTCGCCATGGCGCTGACCTTATTGAGGGGGGCCAAACCATCCTCACTCACTGCAATGCCGGCGCCTTGGCTACGGCAGGCTACGGGACAGCGTTGGGCGTTATCCGAGCGGCGTGGGAACAGGGGAAAAAAATTCAGGTCATTGCCGACGAAACGCGACCGGTGTTACAGGGAGCGCGTCTCACGGCATGGGAGCTCATGCAGGACAACATTCCCGTTACGCTGATCACGGACAACATGGCAGGGTCCTTGATGCGCCAGGGCAAGATTCATCTCTGTGTGGTAGGGGCGGACCGAATCGCGGCGAACGGAGACGTGGCGAACAAGATCGGTACCTACTCGGTGGCGGTTCTGGCCAAAGCGCATGGCATTCCGTTCTACGTCGCAGCGCCGTATTCAACTATCGATCTGAACACGAAATCCGGCGCCGACATCCCGATTGAACAGCGCAACGCCTTGGAAGTTACCACCATTCACGGCAGTCAACCTGTCGCGCCGACCGGAGTCAATGTGTACAATCCCGCGTTCGATGTTACGCCAGCTGAGCTCATTTCCGGTATCATTACCGAGCGCGGCGTGTTCAAACCGCAAGAACTCGCCCAGCGCTTTACATGAGACCTGTCAGCAGCAGGAGCCCGCTCGCTCAGCGGCGGGTTTACGGTTCCGACGCGGCGGGTCGGTGTTCCTCCCTTGAAACTCCGCATTCCAAGCCCCTATAATGCCACGACATTTTTTTGCACTTTTGTCTCCGGATCGGAGGAAGACTTCAAGCAATGAGTGAACGGACGCTCGCGATCATCAAGCCGGACGCAGTGAACAAACATGTGATCGGTGACATCGTTAGCCGGTACGAAAGGGCCGGCTTGAAGCCGGTGGCGATGAGGCTGATGCAGATGGCCAAACCGGTTGCCGAAGGGTTTTATGCCGTGCACAAGGCACGGCCCTTCTTTGACAGCTTGTGCACCTTCATGTCGTCGGGGCCGTCGGTCGTGCTTGTCCTGCAAGGCGAGAATGCCATCAAGAAGAATCGAGAACTTATGGGTGCGACGGACCCTGCCAAGGCGGAGAAGGGGACAATTCGAGCTGCGCACGGGACAAATATTGAGTACAACGCCGTGCATGGATCGGATTCGCCGGAAACCGCAAATTTTGAAATCACGTTTTTCTTTTCCGGGATGGAAATCGTCGGCTGACCGCCGGCATGAGGACATAGCCATATGGTTCCTACGGACCTCCGGTATCACCAAGAGCATGAATGGGTACGAGTGAAGGGCTCTCAAGCCACTGTCGGTATCAGTCATTTTGCACAAGATGCCCTCGGTGACATCGTCTTCATTGAATTGCCGAAGGCCGGCGCGACGGTGAAGGCGGGGCAACAAATCGGCGAAATCGAATCGACCAAGACGACGTCCACCTTGTATACGCCCGTCAGCGGTACGATTGTGCAGGTCAATGCCCAACTGAAGGACCATCCTGAGGTGGTCAACAGCGACCCCTATGGCCAAGGCTGGATGGCGGTGATCGATCTGTCCAATGCTGCCGAAATGGACGCATTGATGACTGCGGCACAATACGAAGCCTTTCTGGCCAATCAGAAGCAAGGTTAGATCGCCGCTTCCGAACGGGGAGCAGGTTCATCTTAACCTTTCACCTCCGCCTGCAATCTTGCTACGCCCAGCCAACCTCTCCGTGCGCCGACGCTGGCCGATTGTATGGTGGAGGCGGCAGAGGACGTTGACAGGAACGGAACCAACCAATCACGCAAGAAGGATCGTTGATGCTGTTCTCAATGGTCATCAGGCTGGCTATGGTCGCCGTAACCGTCGGCGTCGTCTTCTGGATTGGATGGGCACCGCCCTCATCGCGGTTTCTTAATCAGGCTGAGAGCTCGCAATCGGACCAGCTCGACACGAACGTGCTCGGATCCTCAGAACCCCTGCCGCAATCTCAGACAGTACTCCAGGCAGTCATTGAGAGGCCGGGAAGCCGATCGTCACGCCCATCGGTGTCCCGGACACTCGATGTGAATCTGGCGTCTAAGCGCGATCTTGAAGGGCTGCCAGGCATCGGGCCGATTCTGGCCGTCCGGATTGTCGAGTATCGGGAGACACAAGGCGCCTTTCGAGATGTAGAGCAACTGCGTCGTGTGAAGGGAATCGGGAAAAAGACATTCGACCGCATCCGTGCCTTGGTTGGCACCTCTTCACTGACCGTGCAACCCAGGAGAAAGGCGGCATGAACGAGCTGTCCCATCAACTGGATCTCATCCTCCGCGGAGCGGTCGAGGTGATTCAGCAGTCCGAGTTGGAATCCAAGTTGACGCGTTCGATCAAGGAGCACCGACCGTTACGGATCAAAGCGGGGTTCGATCCGACGGCGCCAGACTTACATCTCGGCCATACCGTCCTTATTCACAAGCTCAAACATTTCCAGGATCTTGGCCATGACGTCATTTTTCTGATCGGCGACTTTACCGGGACGATCGGCGATCCGACAGGGGTCTCGGAAACGCGGAAGGTCCTTACCAAGGCACAAGTGGAAGACAACGCCAAGACCTACCAACGACAAATTTTCAAGATTCTGGACCCACAAAAGACCACCATTGAATTCAACAGCCGATGGATGGGACCGATGAAGGCCGACGGTCTCATCGAACTTGCCGCCCATTATCGCGTCGCGCGGATGCTGGAGCGCGACGATTTTCAGAAGCGATATGAGGAGCGAAAACCAATCAGTGTCCATGAGTTCCTCTATCCCCTGGTACAGGGTTATGATTCCGTGGCATTAAAAGCCGATGTGGAATTAGGAGGAACCGATCAAAAATTCAACTTGTTGGTGGGGCGGGACCTGCAGAGAGATTACGGACAGGAACCACAAGTCGTCATCACCATGCCGTTGCTCGAGGGAACCGATGGCGTGAAGAAGATGAGCAAGAGTCTCGGGAACTACGTAGCGCTCGAGGACCTTCCAGGCGAAATGTTTGGAAAAATCATGTCCATCAGCGACGATCTTATGATCCGCTACTACGAGCTGCTCACCACCGAAGATCTGGCCGATATCAAGGGGACACATCCCATGGAAGCCAAGCAGCGATTGGCCAGGCTTGTTGTCGCGCGCTATCACGGCGAGCAGGCGGCACGTCAGGCGGGGGAGGGCTTTCAACAGAAGTTCCAGGATAGAGGCTTTCCGAGTGAACCGGATGTGCGGCTCACACTGACCAATGCCGATCTCAACACCGACGGCGCCATCGCCCTCACCGATCTCATTGCCAAGACGGGGCTTGTGCCTAGCAAGAGCGAGGCACGGCGGCTCATCATACAAGGAGGATTGGAAGTGGACGGGGAGAAGCAGACCGATGCGAACATGGTATTGAGACCGATCCCCAGACGCACCTATCAAATGAAGATTGGCAGAAGAAAATTTGCTGTGGTCGAATTGCAGGAATAACGAGCGAGCTGCCGTTCCGTCACCAAGAGGGGCAGTTTCTTTCTGAATGGTTTCTACGCCGTATGTGTATCGCCCGGACCAAGTTGAGAGACTCCTAGTTGGCTAAACCCCGACTAGGCGTCCTCTATGATTTATAAGCTTGCTCGTGCCGGCGTCTCATCGGGCGCTAGCCTCCTTATTTGGGCGACGGAAAAACCCTCCAGTATGGCGTCTGCTTTCCAGGAGGCATACCGCCGGCTCTTCCGGCGAAGCCTTCTTTCATGGTCACGCCCGGAAGCACCACCTACGTGTCTCGAAGCGGCGCTGTGCTCTCCTCGTACATAACAACCACTGTACATTTGAGAATGTGCACAGGGTGCAACCGAGCGCATTACCATCTCCCTGTTTATTATTCAGCAGCTGTCCACGAGCCTTCAGATGATCCATAGTGAAGGTGAGGATTCTTCATCGAACGGATATCAGGGACCACGGCATTGGCGACCGTCCTTAAGGTTGAATGGCCCCATTAATGGTTACCGTGCCGTCCGTGCCGAGCGTGGAAGACGCGTCAATCACGCTGCTGACATTCCGACGAAGGACAGAGGTCGTGATATCAATAGTGCCGCCCGATCCGCCATACGCGCTACTCAGAATCTGACCGTTCGTCAGCGTAATGGTTTTCGCGCCTAGGGTAATCTGGCCTGCTGTTGTAGCTGGATTGCCGCCACCCGTGGAGGTGATAAACTGGCTGTCAGTTAGCGAGATATTGCAAGCCTGCACCAGAATGCGGCCACCGAGTGTCGCTTCTGCTGACACGATGCTCTGTTGAACGGTAAACAGCTCTCCCCCATTGATAAGAATCGAACCAGCTGGAACAAGGCGGCCCTCATTTCCACTGCCTGCGTCGAGTCTGGTATTGATGAGATTCACGGCCTGTGTTGCCGTCAGGTTGATCGTGCCGCCGGGACCGCCGTCCAACCCACCTCCGGATACGTTGGCCGCACCACCATTCAGGGAGATAACAGGTGACGCCATGGAAATCGTTCCCCCCTGGGCTGTGCGAGTGCCCGCGTTAACCTCCGTAGACGCGAGGTCAATTCGGGTCCCTGCTTGTATCTCAATCTTTCCTCCTGATCCATCCCCTCTGGAAACTCCATTCGTTAAGATGAAGGAAGCGGTGGCAGATAAGGTATCGACATTCAACATGATGTTCCCGCCTCGATGTTCGGTGCCTGCAAAAGCGCTGATGACGCTATGATCCAATAAGGCGTGATCGGCCGTCACCTCGATGGTGCCTGGGGGAGGGCCAAAAGCATTACTGTGTGCGTCGGCCCGAATGGAGGAAGCATCCATGACGAATTGACCTCCACGTATCAACACCTTGCCCGGCGCGTGCTCACTACCGCTTCCCAACAATCCCGTCACATCAATGGTGCTGCCTTGAGAGAGGCTGATGGTTCCTAAAGTCGCGAATCCGGTCGGAGTGAGCGTCGCCCCCTGTCCCGATCCATTTACGAGGACTTCTCCTGGGACATTCGGGTTCGACACCTGTTTGACGCCGACCAGGTTGATCTGACCACTCGGAGCAGTGAGTGTGGCTCCTTGGCCTGTGATATCGCCCCCCACCAACGAGATTCCAGTTCCTTCTGCGACAACTAACTGACTGCCCTGAAGGGAAATGGCCCCCGGATTTGCACCTAGAAAGCCGAATGCCGCGACAGGAGCAGCGGTGAGGATATCTGCTGAGCCA
>DASTJX010000002.1:0-3204 GCA_035716265.1 Nitrospira sp. | reverse complement strand
AGGCGCTAACGGCGAAGTAATACGCGGTATCGAATTCAAGGCCAGTCACTAAAGCCACCGGCTCGACCACATCGACTGAATGCTCATAATTACACGATCCGCCGTCTCCGCTCGATTGTTTGCCGTAATGCACCGTGTAATGAAGGAAATCGCTATCCATAATCGGATCCCACGATAACGAAGCAGTTGCTCCGGTGGGTCCATCGTCTCCTCCACAACCCGTTAGCACGGCGATGAACAGTCCGAAGACAAAGCAGGACACCCGATAGTTTACTCTCGTCATCATCACCTAAGAATGTGCGGTTGTTGCGGGCGGTGTAGCGACACTCGCAGTGCATGCAATGAGCAGCACCGTTCCGCTCGAATTTCCGGTTCGATAAAGCAACCGATATGCCAAGGTATCCCTTGGTCAAACTGTCAAGGATTTTTCAATCTGACAGGACAAAGGATGTGAAATGTGTGAAGGAGTCCGCATGCAGAACGAGGGTGCCCAGGAAGCGGTTTGTGAAGATCGTGTAAGAGAAGTCGAAAGACTAACGATGATGAGGGACAGCCCTAAATGCGAAACGGATGCAATGCCTCAGATCAAACGGCTAGTCCCCGCTTGATGCTGAGGAGTTAATGGGGTAGCAGGTCGTCTTGCATACCTGACCGCCGAGGTCTCAGGTGACTATCCAGGTCTCCTTAGGTTAGAGACCGGCAAAATAAATTTGGTGGAGGCGAGGGGAGTTGAACCCCTGTCCGAAGATCGTCAACACACCGCATCTACATGTGTAGCCGACAATTTAATTTCGCAGCCATCCACGCCCGTCGGCAGGCTTAGAACAGCCGCTAGCCCAGAGCAATCTCGTCCTCAGCCGCTGAGCACCAGCCTTGGACTATCCCGCTGCATCGCGCCCTTCCACCCCCGCGGGCCTCAGATGGAAGAACGTCACAGCTTAATTAAGCTGCGAGTGCCAGTTCTTGATTGGCAGTTGCATTTTCCCGGAGTTGACGAGTCCCCGAGAGCTCGACATGCCACGGTGGTATCAGTATCCCCGTCGAAACCGGTCGCCCCCTTTCTTCTCAGGTTGTTGAAAACGACCGTCAGCTGCGTTCTCGCGTCGCTCAAAGCCTCAACGTACGCGCATAGAGTACGATTCGGCTTTTCGCTCGCTGCGGCCTTGCTGGACGACCGTTTTGAACAACCTGCTGGGAAGCAGGACATCTCATGCCGATCCAGCTCTTCTGTAGATGGTCATGATATCGCAATGGTCAAGGGGATACCAGCATGAGACGTGAAGTCGTCGGGACTGTGGTAAGCTCTGGGCCATGCCGCCGATACCGATCGACATCACGATCGGCTTTATCCTCCTTCCATTGGTCGTTTTAGCCACTTTTAGCTTTCTTCTCGTTACACGGTCGAGGTCGCCGATCTGGATCGTGGCAGTCATGGCGGCTTGGGCGATCTTCACTGCGGCCATGGCCTACTCCGGAATATTGGCGGAGTTCACTTCGTTTCCGCCCTGGATTCCCCTCCTTGTCCTGGCCCAACTTGCCTTCGTATTTTGGCTCGGTTGGGCGTCACCGTGGAGCAAATCCTTGGCGGAGATTCCACAATACATACTCGTCGGTCTGCAATGCTTTCGCATTCCGGTCGAACTCCTTCTTGCCACGCTGGCCACGAGGAGGCTGCTTGCGATTGAAATGACGTACTACGGAAGAAACTTTGATGTCCTAGAAGGAATCACGGCCGTCGCCTTGGCGATTTGGCTGAAGCGCTGCGGCGAGAACTCTCTGCGGCATGTCGTGCTCGTTTGGAACCTGACTGGCTTGAGTCTCGTGACGGCCGTGCTCGTGCATGGATTGTTGTCGGTTCCCTATCCGTCACAGCTTCTTCACCTCTCCGTTCCCACATTTATCATTGCGTACTTCCCCGTCGTCTGGCTGCTCACCGTCCTCGTCCCGATGGCCTATCTTCTTCATCTGGTCTCCATCAAGCGTTGTTCAGCCAAGGCTTTAGCCTATTCCAAAACAGGCCAGGATTCTTGAAGGAGACCCCGTTGCGCTCCGGGCTTAGGCGCTCTTGAAGCGGCTGACCCGTGCGAACAGGATCGCGGCAAGAGGCAAGGCAAGGCCCAGGAGCAGCTGAACGATCAGTAACTCGCCGAGCTGACTGTAGTCGGCGGGTGTTTGGATGGCGCCCGCTGCCGGATCCCTGACTTCTCGGGTGATGACATAGATCTGGTTGAGATATTTCGTCCCGAGCTGGCTCAAGGAGAGGGCCAGGTTCGTAAACGATGCCATCACGGCAAAGAACGTCGCTTTTAAGTGGGCCGGAGCCGAATTGGCGATCCAAGCCAGCATCGGGATCATGGAGATCTGTCCGAGGGGTGATTCCAAGGCGGTATCGATCAAGGCGATAAACCGCGCATCGATGACTCCGCCGGTGATGCGCGCTGTCCATTCGTGCAAGCCGTAGTACATGCCGAGAATGGGAAGCGAGAGAATCGTGCCGACGATCGTGAGAAACCCGACAACATAGGCGATTGACCGTTCGGCCATGAAGCGGCGAAAGACAAACATACCGACCAACGTCAATGTGCTGCCGATCAGCGATAACACGGAAAGAAACTGTTGATCGAATTTCAATTCGTCAATCATCCACCATGTCGTGCCTGGTCCGGGGCTCGGAATGGCGCGAAAGATGAAGACGACGACTGCTGTCCCAACCAAGGTGAATCGCTTGTCCGGTTCCAGTTCCTGTGTCAGTCTGAGCATCAGAAACAGCACGATGGCCATCGAACCGGCAAAGACGACCTCTTCGCTATAGGGAACGTTGCCCAACCCGACGGTCAGCGTGAAGAATACGAATCCGACACTTCCGCCGAGAATCCACCAGTTGGGATGTGTGGGTTCGCTCGGATCCACGCGCACCGTGACCATCCGATCCGCCTGATCGGTGGTGAATCCCTCGCGCAGCAATCTATTCCGATGACGGCGCTTGAGTGACCAAGCCAAGCCGATGCCGAGCACCGAGATGAAGGGAATGGCCAGCGCCATGAGATAGATTCGTTCGTAGAGCCGGACCATCTCTCCTTGAGGCAGTTGCTCAGCACCCGTGAAGATGTAGACGTTGATCAGCGCCACGATGATTCCGCCGCCGATGATCGAAACACGCCCGAGTGTCTGCATGGTGGTATGCATGAGCTTCTTGGTCTGCTC
>DASTJX010000001.1:0-11318 GCA_035716265.1 Nitrospira sp. | reverse complement strand
CTGGATATCCAGCGAACGCACCACAACACCCATGCGATTGCACACACGCTGGTCAACCTGGGCAATCTCCACATCGGAACGGGACATCCGGAACGGGCCCGCCCGTACTATCTGGAGGCCCTCGACATGCTTCGCACACTGAACGACCATAGGGCCCTCGGCATCCTGTACAACAATCTTGCCCTTCAAGAGGCCCGGGAACAGCAGTGGAAACAAGCGATTGAGTCGTTTACTCAGGCACTCAGCTACCACCGCATGGTCGGCAATGAAGAAGGCTTGGCCGTCACGTACAGTCAAATGGGACGATGCTTTCTCGACCAGGGAGATCTGGTGAGTGCCGAACGGTGCTTGAACAACGGCTCGGAACATTATATTAAGCTCGGGGCGGAAGTTGGAGAAGCTGCGGTCCTGCGTTTATTGGCGGAGCTTTACCGTCGGCGGGGCGATCTGGTTTCCGCCGTTCGTTGCCTCGAACGAACGGTGCTCATTGCGACCACGTATGCGCTTCCGGATCTGTCTCGGGATTCGCAGGAACTCAATCGGCTCAAAGGGCTCGCCAATCAGCTTCAGGCTGACACGGAATGACCATGAGATCAGCACACTCCCGCCAGAGCATTGACGTGCCTGGCCTGACCGATAGAAATTAACACGTTCATAATCCCGCCTTAACAAGAATCTGATATTCCTTCCGCAAAAACCGTTACAATGGGGCTACTCCCTAAGAGGATCTTCATACGTCTTGTTTGAGATCTTCTCTGCACAATTTCCTCTCTTGCTGGACAGCTGTTCATTCTCTGCTACCTTTGGAAGCGTCACGATTGCGTACCTCCTGTTGGCGTCACACAAGCCGACAAAGGTTCAACCGGATGCTGAATGACGTCACCTTCGCTCGCGGCTCGCATCACCCTCGCAGCTCTCGTGTCCACCTTTACGATTCCATGCCAGGCCGAAGAAGTCAGGCCTCGCTTGACGGTGGGGACGCAGGAAATCAGTTTGAGCGCCGGCTATTTATTGCCTCACCGCTTGACGACCGAGCACACCACAAAGCAAAGCGGTCCAGCCTTGATGCCATCCTGGGCGATGGTCTTGACGGATCCCATCGGCAAGAGCTTCTACCGCGGACAACTTCTGCTTGGCGCAGAAATCGTGTACATCCAGTTTCAAGAGCCGTTTCTCACCCACGGCGTCGGCTTCACGCCAAAAATCAAGTACCTGTTCGAAGGGACTGGCCGTCTCAGACCTTACATCGAATTTGCCGGTGGTCCCTTTTACACCGATCTCGGCGGCCGTATTCCGGAAGAGTCTTCGCGCTTCAACTTCATTCTCACCGCAGGCGGCGGCCTTTCCTGGTTCTTTACGTCCCAATTCTCGTTCAACGTCGGCTACCGGTTTCACCACATTTCCAACGCCGGCACCCGGATGCCCAACCTGGGCCTCAACTCCAGTCTGCCATTCGGAGGTTTCTCATTCTACTTCTAGGAGCATGCCGTGAATCCTAATACACTTCGTCGAGTGACGTTCTGGTGTTGGGCAACTGTCTCCATCCTTCTAACGGCCACCGGCTGCAGCCGATGGATCGAAATGGCTCCCCCCTCGGAAATGCTGGACCCGGGGGCTCAACAGATCGCTCGGGACGAACAGGTGCCGCTCATCATTGACGTGGTCCACACGACGAGAAATGGTTCTCCGCAACATACGTCCGTCGAGATGCAGCAACGGATCCTCGGCTCGCTGGCTGAAATCGGCCTCTTCTCACACTTGTCCTCCGGCACTCACGTGGAATCCCCATCGAACGATAAAATCGTCAGAGCCAAAATTCTCTTGAGCGAAACGATCGATCCCCACGCCGGCGGCGCCGCCTGGAAAGGCATTGTCATTGGAGCATCCATGTACACCTTGACTCCTTTTCTTCCGCTGGAATATGGGTACGCCGCCAATGTCACGCTCGAATTAGAGCGGTGGGACGGGCAGGTCAAACGGTACGAAGGTCGGTCGGCCGGCACGGCCCGCTATCAGCTCTTCGGGGCCACCCCGATCATGATCGAGGAGCTGAAGGGCCATGTCACGGAATCCTGCCTCAATGAACTGGCGAAACAAATTATTCGTGATACAGCCTTCTATACCGCCAGCAGCGCCCCCATCTCCCGCTCCGACATTCGCACGGTCTCGATCAGACGTCTGAGCCCACGAACTCCCGATGCGTCCTCCACTCCGATTCCTATTTCAGTCTCCGCGCCCGCTGATCGGTGATCGGCGCCCATCCGCCTCCGGCTTTTCATCTGGCCCATCGGAAAGTGCCAGTGGTATGATGCCTGCCGGAGGCCTGCGATGGACCTTGATTCATTTCGTCAAATGGTCGCAAAAAATCCCAAGGGGTTTCTGGGACGTTACGGCCTGGGCAACAAGATCTTGCAAGAAGGGGGAAGTCTGGAGGAAGCGGTGGAACATCTCCGCATCGCCGTCCAGCTTGACCCGCTCCATGTCGCCTCGCACTTGGCGCTGGGACGCGCGCTGATCGGTTTACAGCAGCCGAACGAGGCAAAACCAATTCTGATGGCAGGGATCGAAGCGGCCATATCGGGGCGGTCCAACGGCGGGCGCGACCTCGTTCCCGAGATGGAAACCTTGCTGCGTTCCCTGGGATGACGGGGATGGATGATGGATCTCGATACCGCGAAACAGCGCATCAATTCAGCGATCACGCAGTACGGACCACATGCCGCGCCGGCCATTGACCTGGTCATGAATGAGGTCCGCTCGGACCTTGGCACCAAGGCCTTCAATGAGCTGGTAGAAGCGTTGGACCTCGAGCTGCTCTATAACATTGCCCCCCTCGAATCAGATTACTCGAGTAGCTAGGGGCGTGAGGCAACGCCAGGAGGCCACTTCACAGTGTCTACAGGGCATCTAGAGGTCCAGACAGGAAAGAACGACGCTCCCTGATGCCCCTGATTTGGTGCGCCATCTCCGCCCATGGCTACGGACACGCTGCCCAGGTCGTTCCTGTTCTCAATGAACTGGGTCGAGTGGTTCCCGACCTGGCCGCGCTGTTACGAACAACCGTATCGGCCTCGTTCTTTCAAGATCGGCTGACGATCCCCTGGACCAGGGAAGGGGTTCAGCAAGACGTCGGCTGTATTCAGAACGGACCATTGGACATCGACATCCCCGCAACGTGGAAGGCGTTGGAAGAATTTCACACCGGCTGGGATGCGCGTGTCGCAGTCGAAGCGAACGCCATGAAGATGGCGTCTCCAGTCATCGTGCTCGCCGATACGCCCTATTTGGCCGCTTCTGCCGCCAGGCAAGCGGGGATTCCGAGTGCGGTAGTCGCGAGTTTCACCTGGACGGACGTGCTCGAAGGCTTTGCCGACACCCGGTCGACTCCACATCACACCATTCTCACAACCGTACAGAAGGCGTACGGCGATGCCGACGTGGGACTGAGGATCGCGCCGGGTCTGTCCATGACTGTTGTGAAACGGGTTCATGACATCGGCCCGATTGCCGAGCCGGCGCCATCGAGACGTGAAGAGCTTCGTGCCTGTCTGAAACTGAAACGCAGCGAGCGTTTGGTGCTGGTGGGTTTTGGGGGCATCCCGCTCAACGAACTGCCATGGCATGCCATGGAGAAGTTGCAGGGTCATCATTTCATCGTTGATGGGGCAGCAGCGACTGCATCCTCCCGCGTACATCCTTTGTCGTCTCTCCCCTTCTCCTTCAAGACGGTCCTTGCCTCGGCGGACCTGGTCATGACCAAACCAGGGTATGGAACGATCCTCGAAGCAGTGGCCCTTGGCTTACCTGTTATCTACGTACGCCGCCACAACTTTGCGGACGAAAAGCCTCTGGTCGACTTTCTGCTTCGGTATGGCTGCGGGCACGAGCTTAGCCGTGAGGACTTCTTCTCCGGCAACTGGCAGCCGGCCTTTGACGCGCTGTCCGAACGCAAGGCCGAAGGTATCATGCCGTCGGTCACAGGGGCGTCCGATGCCGCTCGCTTCCTCAGTCAATACTTCCAGTGACGCTTTCAACCGCACAAAGTAACTCGCTGATATGCCACTATTGATGCCGCACAGGAAATGATGCCGCAAATACACATCCTTTTGGGGAGCCTGCGCGTAGATGCTATAGTTGTGGCGGACGTGAAGTGCTCCTACCCTGGCATCAGGTCAGCGCTGCTTTATGGACACACCGACACGACACGCCACCGCCGCCATCGATCCTGCGCTGCTTGCGAGCGTCGCGAAGGGAGATCGGCAGGCATTCAGTCAGCTGTACGACCATTCGAGCACGCTGCTGTACACACTGGCGTTTCGCATATTGGGCAATCGCGATGACGCCGATGACTTGTTACAGGACGTGTACCTGGAAGTCTGGCGAAAGGTTGTGCGGTATGACGTCGGACGCGGAACCCCGATCGCCTGGCTGATCACTCTGACCCGCAGCCGTGCCATCGATCGTTTACGTTCCAGGAGCACGAGAGCCCATCATACGACCGTGGGAATGGACACTACGGTCTCTTCACGTGTGGCGGATCAGGGTCCGAGCCCGTTTGAAACTCAGGCCGATCAGGAACTTCGGATGGCGGTCGGCAACGCCATGACGATCCTTCCCCCCGCTCAACAGCAGGCCCTCGAGCTTGCCTACTATGAAGGGCTGTCACACGCTGAGATTGCCGCAAGACTGAATCAACCACTTGGCACCGTGAAAACCAGAATCAAGCTCGGCATGTCGAAGCTCCGGGATAGCCTTCGCCACTTCTGGGACCATGGTGACATCGGATGACGCACGAAGAACTGGAAGAAGCCGTACCGCTTTACGCAACCGGTGCTCTTGACCGGGCAGAACGCCAGGCACTGGAGGCCCATCTCTTGTCCGGTTGTCCCTCCTGCCATAGCGCCTTGAAAGACTATCAGTCGGTCGCATCCCTCCTCCCCTTCGGTCTCTCGCCCATGCAAGCCCCGCGAGAACTCAAATCAACGATCATGGCTACCCGCAATCCTGATCCGATTTCGGATGACCGCATCTTCAAAGATTCCGCCCGGCCGAGCCTCGAGCCAGGCGAATGGATGAACCACCTGTTTCCGCCAATCGCGGCCGCCCGCTCGCGTTCATTGCCATGGGCAATCGGACTGGGAACTCTGCTTATCGTTGGGTTGGGGAGCTACTTCGGCTGGAGCTACGCGACACGGATCTCGGATGATACCGCGAAGATTCGGCAACTGGAAACCTCCCTGCAACAGCAGTCGGACAGGATGGCCACTCTGCAGCAGGATCTCCGAATCAGGGATCGTTCCTTGGCCGAACTGCAAGTGGATGCACAGCGAAAAGCGAACGATGCGATTGAGCTCAAAAGCCAGCTCATGGAACGCGAGGTCGAACTCGAAGACCTGCGGGAACAGCTTACGTCGGCGGGACGCGGAAAGGGCCAAGACGAACTCGCCATGTTACTCCGACGGCCGGACGCCACCGTCGTCACTCTGGCCGGTTCAGACGTCGCAAAAACAGCCAGTGCACTGCTGCTCTACAATCCGGCGACAGAGAAAGTCTGGCTGTATTCCGCGAATCTGCCTGAATGCCCCAAGGGCACGGCCTATCAACTCTGGGCAATCGACAAAAAGCCGGTCAGCCTGGGCACTTTTCATATGGACGCAGGCCAGACCGCCCACCTCCTGGTCAGGCGGGTGCGGGAATTCGAGAAGAGTAAAAGATTTGCCGTTACGCTTGAACCCCGTGTTGGAAGTCCCCGCCCGAACGGCCCCATCTATCTGGTGGGTGAGCACTCCTGACCTCGTTTCTCGCCCGCCCACCCTCGTGCACTATTTCCACCCGCCCAGCCCACCGATTGCTTCGGCAATCGTTTCCCCGGACGCGCTCCTTATTGCACCCGCCCACCCTCGCGCGCCAAGACGCGCTCCTCCATGCGGCTTGACCCCGCCGGGAAAGCTCGCTACAACCGGCGCGATGATTGATCCTGCGACCGCCTCCGATTTTCTATTCATGCGAGGGGCCCTTGAGCAGGCGGCCTGCGCTGCGGCCCTGGGTGAAGTCCCGATCGGCGCACTCCTCGTTCATGACGGCGCGATCCTGGCTCAAGCGCATAATCTCCGTGAACGATGGCAAGATCCAACGGCCCATGCCGAGACGATTGTGATCCGCGAGGGTGCCAAGGCGCTCGGACGCTGGCGATTGAGCAATACCACTCTCTACGTGACCCTCGAACCGTGCTCCATGTGTCTCGGCGCCGTGATTCTCGCGCGGATTCCTCGACTCGTGTTCGCGGCCAGGGATCCGAAAGCGGGAGCCTGCGGGTCAGTGTTAGATTTTGCCAGTCACCCACGGTTGAACCATCGGGTTACCGTGCTCGGGGGTGTTCTCGAAGAGGAAAGTCAACGGACGCTGGCTGAATTTTTCAAGGCCATCAGGGCCCGGGACGTAGACCGCGGAACTCTGTAACGGGGATCGGTGGTCCCTCAGCCCATGATGCGAACGGTCCAGTCGCTTCCATCAGCTGATACAGCTCCCTGCCATCCAGCGCCGCAATTCAGCCATTGAATCGTCCACCCGCTCTGCATTGTTGATGGATTCAAACACCGGACCATTGCAGATGGCCGCGGGCTGTGGCCATTGGGAAGAATCTCGCATTGCTGAAGTGACTCTAGCCCGATTCCCTGCCCTTTCAACACCGCTTCCTTGGCCACCCAGTAGCGATAGAACTGCCATGTTCGATCTGGTCCGGTTCGATTCTTCAGATCCTGATATTCCGTCGCGGCAAAAAACCGTTCGCTCAGTTTCAGGGCATCGAGTTTTTCCCGGGCTTGCTCGAGGTCAATGCCGACCTCTCGTTCCTTCGCCACCGCGACCAGCATGCGTCCATGAGAATGCGACAAGTTGAATCGCAGCGGATGTGAAGAGCCGGACGGATGCAGCAACATAGGCTTGCCGTGCGAGCCCACATGAATCGCGATTGCCCCAGGAGCCAGAGCAAGATAATGGGCCAGCACCCAGCGAAGGCCCCCATGCGCCAAGATAAAGTCGATCCGTTGCGCCGCATGAACGAACCGTTGCGCCCTGCCCAGCTCGTTTTCACTGAGCCAGGCTTGACACCGTTGGAGTACCGACGTCTCGTCTATGAGAGCAAAGCTCCAGACATCGATGGTTCGATCATCGAGTACAACAGCGGAGACCTGCGCCGCGGTTGGCGGCGGGTCAACCGGCGGAAAGGCCAACATTGGCTCTCGTGATTCAGCAATCACCGTTCCTTTAGGATGCGTCACAGGGCTATCGTACCGACTCGTGCACGGAAAGAAAACCAATTGAAAAGTTTATAGCCGCGGAGTAAGCTCGCCTTGATCGACTCCCTGAAGTCATTGATCACCATCCCGCCGGAGTCCCAGGGCACAATCACGGAGAGGTGCGAGAGCGGCCGAATCGGGCAGTCTCGAAAACTGCTGTCGGGGTAACTCGACCGTGGGTTCGAATCCCACCCTCTCCGCCAAACCAAGCTTGCTCGTGCCGGCGGCTAAACCAACCTTCGGTTGACCCGCCGACTATTCATCGCCTTATCGTAACTACCGTCGGCGGATAAGCACCTCCAGTGTTGTCCTTGACGCCGCCGGATAACCCCTTCAGTGTTGGATCGAATTCGTAAGGGGACACGTCCCCTTCATGGGGAAGCCTACGAGGGGGTCCGCGACGCGACGAATAAGGAGCGTCACGTTTGCGGACGCCGGCGAGTTGGTGAGCCGGCCGGAACGTGGCCCCCTCCGTAGGAGCGTTGCTGCAACGCGACTTCGAATGCCCACCCTCGTCGCCACCACAAGTTCGCTCGTACCGCGCGCCGTATAAATTGTTCTTGGCGACCGGAGAAAAAAACACGGAAGTCGGCGAGTTCCTGAGCCCGCCCGGACCGCGGCCATTCGCAATCACGCCATCTTTTTCGCTCAGCTCGTGACCTTGCTGCTGGTCTGGGAAGACAATGGCACAGCCTTTTTCATCAACGCGCGCCGCAGTTCGACCATGGCCATCGTATCCCTCGCACAATACTTCAGCAGCGCCTCTCTGATCTTCGCCTGTTCAATCCAGTCTTCTTCGACAAATACCATCCGATAGTACTCACTGGCTGCCTGCCCGCCGTCCTGGATGAGGAGATCGCGATAGCTCATTCCGGGCACAATCGCGGGCAAGACGAATTTGATCGAGTAGGAGCCCTGAAAGCCCGGATGGTAATAATGCTCCTTGATGACGGGAAAGAGATCCCACAACCGCTTGGTCATTGCGGACAATGCCTGCCGGAATTCGGGAAAGGCTTCCGCCACTTGTCGCATCATCGCTTCTTCATAGGAGGAGTACACCACGATCGTGCCCGCCTCGCCGAGCGATTCAATTAACGTCTCAGCCCATCTTTTACGTGGTTCCGTCGCGTCTCCATGAATGAACTCCTGATGGATGATCTCACCGGATTCGAGCTCAATGTGATTGGACCATTGCACCGGTATCGACTGGTATGGCCTCATTGCAGGAAACCGCGGAACGGCCAACATGACGGTTTCAAAGTCGACATGGTGAATGGGATAGGCAACGGACCGAAGCACGCTGCCAAGCCCGGTCGAGACCCATTCCACATTGTCTTTCACCCGGCGCTGGGTGATCGACAAATTCACGTCGGGGGGAATATCGTCGATCGTCGTGATACCGTTTTGCACTAATCCCTCCACGACTTTTTTCGCGCCGGGTAAGCGGTAGATCCACCGAGGAGATTTGTCCTGTGTGCAATGAGCCCAAAATCGGCACTCATAGGGGCTATGGCAACGGGCGTCCGGCTCGATCGCCGGAGGGTCTGGTTTGGACAACACGGCCTTCATCGCCGCGAGTTGCTCGGGCACCTTTCTTTGCCGGTCGATGACGACCGGCGAAACCTCGTCGACGGCAAACAGAACCTGCAGGTCGATTTCACCGCCTTGGTACAGATACCCAGTGTCGATATGCATGAGGCAGGTTTCGGCTACGTTGAGGCCCGTCCCGAGCAGCACGTGTCGTTGAATCGCGAGATCATCGAGGTGCACATCCTTCACTCTGGTGGATGATTTCACTTCGATCAGCCGCCAAGCCGGAGAGATCCCGTCCGCAACCGGGATCCGTTCGAGAATATCCACACGCACCACGACCCCTTCATATTCGAACGCACCTTCGAAGATAGCGGGTATCCGAGCATCTTCGATCAGCTTAGCAGTCTGTAAGACGGCCGCTTCTCGTTGCCGGAGCGCAGGCCCAACCACAACTCCACCCGGAAATCGTCGCTGTGCCAGCACGCCGATCTCCGTTCCCATGGCAAGGATGGCTTGCGTCGAAGGATCGGGAGGCGTAGCCAGCTCAGGCTGCGTGATTTCGAGATACAGCCGCTTGTGACATTGCAACCCTGACAGGAATTTAGATTTGGAAAGCCGAGGCGTGATGAGCGGCAACCGGTCCGGCTCATGGGATGTCGTCATGCCGGCAAACCCTAAATGATGCTCGGCTTGTTTGTCCAGGCCGCTCAGTACTGCTTCTGTTAGGATGGGTTGATGGCCAATGGTGTGACTCAAATCCGGCGCTCCGTCATGGCGCTGGCTCTCCCCGTCACCGTCAGCAGTCTGCTTCAACGCACAGAAGGCATAGTCGCCGTGTTTCTCGTGGGCGGGTTGGGCGCCATTCCGATTGCAGCGGTAGGACTTGGCCAGCTTCTGGCCTTCATCGCCAGCACGCTGGTCTCTGGCCTCTCAGTCGGAACGAACGTTATCGTCGCGCAATTGTGGGGGGCCCGCCGGCATCATGACGCCGGTCAGGCCGCACGCCATTTTCTCGTCCTGTCCTTCGCCGTGTCGCTCCTCTTGATGGCGGGGGGTGTCTTGTTGAATCGCTTCGCCATGCAGTTGCTGGGAGCCGCTCCGGAAGTCATCGCGCTCTCACTGCCCTACTCCACGCTCATCTTTTTGGTCATTCCGTTCACCGTCTTACTCCAAGTACTGTCTTCAATCCTCCAAGGCACCGGGAATACAAAAACGCCGATGTATGCCATGATCGTTGTGAACGTCCTGCACATCCTCATCGCGTATCCTCTGATTTACGGCCATTGGGGGCTCCCCGCGCTCGGCGTGCAAGGCGCGGCCATTGCCGTGGGAGTTGCAGAAAGCGCCGGCGCCTTGTTTCTGGGCCTTCGTTGCCTGCCGCTGCTGCATCGCTCGCAGCACGTCCGGTGGGATCTCTTTCGCACCATGTGGCAGGTCGGCGCGCCGGTCTCCGGCGAACGCATCGTTCAGCAGGCCGGGATTCTCGCCTATACCAAAATCGTGCTGCTTTACGGCACGATCTCCTATGCCGCTCACCAAGTCGGCCTGTCAATCGAATCCTTGTCGTTCCTTCCCGGTTACGGGTTCGCCATCGCCGCCGCGACGATGGTAGGCCAAAGCATCGGCGCGGGCAAATATACGCGGGCGAAGCTCGAAAACTGGGAGGCCAACCGGCTTGCGATCGTGATCATGTCGGGAATGGGCCTGGTGTTCTTCTTTTTCCCCTATGCCCTCCTTCGCGCGTTCACGAGCGACGAATCAGTGATCGAGTTGGGCACCCTCTTTTTGAAGATCGTCGCCCTCATCCAGATTCCGCTTGCTCTGACCATGGTGCTGGCCGGCTCCCTGCGCGGCGCAGGCGACACGCATTTCATCATGGTTGCCACGACCATCGGCATGTGGGCGGTCCGTGTTCCTATTGCCTTAATCACAGGGGTCTGGCTCAACTTGGGTATCGTTTACGTGTGGCTGGCCATGATTGCAGACTGGACGCTGCGCATGGGCTTGATGTTGTGGCGTTACAGATCGGAACGGTGGAAGGCCATCCAGATGATTCGATGATCAGGAGGGCTTGGCTTCGGTACAGATGGACGGCCGTTCGGACGGGCGGGTGTCTTTCCCGGATCCGATCCGCACTTCGATACGGCGCACCGCTTTGACGTTGGCGCAAAGGTCGCCCATGCCCGGAGTGATCAAGCGGAATGGCCCGCCTTTTGCCTCGGGCAGCGGCTGATCATCCACTTCATACAACAGCAACCCAAAGTCTTTGGCCTGTTGAAGCCTCAGCGTCGCGGCGTAGCTCCCGTCATTCGAATGAAAGGTCACGTGGTCGGCGGCGATGGCCAGCGCAGGAATATCCAGCAAGCCTTTCACTGTAATGGCCCGTCCTCTCATGCTGGGCATGCGCGTATTGACGTCATTGACCTGGCACTCGGCCGGCAGCTGACGCAGTGCCATTCGGTCAATGACCACCCGCTGAACGACAGC